>NZ_BAAAQB010000012.1:288790-312397 GCF_039531445.1 Arthrobacter humicola
GCACCGGTGACCAGGTAGGTCACCTTCTGGGCTACGGAGACGCCGTGGTCGGCGAAGCGCTCAAAGTAGCGGCTGGCCAGGGCAACGTCCACCGTGGTGGCCGGGGACTCCTGCCAGTCGCTGCGAGCGATCGCCTTGAAAACGCTCAGGTGAAGGTCGTTGACAACACCGTTGGCCCTCATGATTTCCCGGGCAACGCCGAGGTCACGGGTTGCCAGCAGTTCGGTGAGCTTCTGGGCGATCAGCAGATCCTGTTCGGCGAAGCTCTTGAAGGTCTCCCTCAACTGCTCCGGGACCACTGTCGCGGGATAGCGCAAACGCGCCAGCTGGGCCAGGTGCCGGGCGAGGTCGCCCATGCGTTCCAGCGAAGCGCTCATCCGGAGCGAGCCCACGAGCATGCGCAGGTCGCTGGCCACCGGCCCCTGGAGGGCCAGGATGTCAATGGCGTGTTCGTCGAGGCTGTTTTGCAGGAAGTCGATCCGGGCATCGGCGGCAATCACGTCCTCCGCGAGGTCGATGTCGGCGCCCTGGAAAGCCGTCGTGGCCTTGTCGATGGCCTCCGTGACCAGCGTTGAGATCTCGACGAGCTGCTCCCTTACCTGGGCGAGCTCCTCCTGAAAAACCTTACGCACGTGTGCGTCCTTTCCTCGGAAATATTGCCGGCCATTGAAGTGGCGGGCCTATTTCGGTTCGCCTACCGGCGCTCCAACTGTCAACTCTTTCAGTGTCTGGTGAACTGTTACGCCCCAATAGGTGAACGTTAGCTGAACCGGCGCCGGAATCGCAGGAGATTTCGGTTTCGTCCGCTGGGCAGAGCATAAGCTGGAGCCGTGGATCCAATGCTCATCGGCGTGATCGCCGGCCTGATCGGCCTCTCGTTTGGCATGTTCGGCGTACTCGCATTCCGGGTCAGTGAGCAGCAGCGGCACATCGTCGACGTCGACGTCGAGGAACCCTCGCTGCCCGAGGGCGCCGCGGAGGTGCTCGCCGTCCTCGGCCGCGCGTTCGTGGTGGTCGATGCGATCGACGGCGTGGTCCGCGCCAGCCCTGCCGCCTACGCCTACGGCCTGGTCCGCGGGCACACCGTGGTGCACCAGCAGCTGCTGGAAATGACCGCCAAGGTGCGCCGTGACGGGGTCATCCTGGAAAAGCAGCTGGAGCTGCCACGCGGCCCGCTCGGCCAGGGCACGATCGTTGTGCAGGTCCGGGCAGCCGTGATCGCAGAGGAATATATCCTCCTGCTCGCCGATGACCGCACGGAATTCACCCGCACCGAGGAAGTCCGCAACGACTTTGTCGCCAACGTCTCCCACGAACTGAAAACGCCGGTCGGGGCGATCTCGCTCCTGGCGGAGGCCCTCGAATCGTCCGCTGACGACCCCGAAGCCGTCAAACGGTTTGCCAAGCGCATGCACAAGGAATCGACACGGCTCGCGGCCCTGGTCCAGGACATCATCGAGCTTTCCCGGCTGCAGGGCGCCAACGTCGCGCAGCAGGGCCGCCCCGTGGACATCAACACGGTGGTCAGCGAGGCCGTGGACCGCTCCCAGCTGCCCGCCGAGAGCAAGAACATCCAACTGGTGGTCGGCGGCCACGCCAATGCCATGGTCTACGGCGACCAGGACCTCCTCGTCACTGCGCTGCGGAACCTGATCGACAACGCCATCCGCTACTCGCCGGAGAACACCAAGGTGGGCATCGGCATCCGCTCCAAGGACGGTCTCGTGGCTGTCTCGGTGACGGACCAGGGTGAGGGGCTCAGCCCCGAGGACCAGGAGCGTGTCTTCGAACGCTTCTACCGGGTGGATGCCGCCCGCTCGCGGCAGACCGGAGGCACGGGGCTGGGCCTGAGCATCGTCAAGCACGTCATTTCCAACCACGGCGGTGAGGTCACCCTGTGGTCCCAGCTTGGCAAGGGTTCCACGTTCACCATTCGACTTCCCGAGATGGAAGGCCAGGACGACGCCGACGGCGCCGGGGCCGGCAAAGCCGCCGCCCACCCTTCCAGCCAAGACCCCAGACCGCAACGACGTGACGCCGCCGGCGTCCATGAGCAAGGAGCTAGCGCTTGAGCAGGATTCTTATTGTTGAGGACGAGGAGTCCTTCAGCGACCCCCTGTCCTATCTGTTGGGCAAGGAAGGGTTCGAGGTGGAGGTGGTGGACAACGGACTGGACGCCATTACCGAGTTCGACCGCAACGGCGCCGACCTCGTCCTCCTGGACCTGCAGCTGCCTGGCCAGTCGGGCACCGAAGTCTGCCGCCAACTCCGGCAGCGATCCAGTGTCCCGGTGATCATGCTGACGGCCAAGGACTCGGAAATCGACAAGGTGGTGGGCCTGGAGCTGGGCGCCGATGACTACGTCACCAAGCCCTACTCCTCGCGGGAGCTCGTGGCCCGCGTCCGCGCCGTCCTGCGGCGCCAGAGCGAGCCTGAGGAACTCGTCTCCAGTACGGTGCAGGCCGGTCCCGTCCGGATGGACATCGAACGGCACGTCGTGAGCGTCGGCGGCGAGCAGATCGCACTGCCCCTCAAGGAATTCGAGCTGCTGGAAATGTTGCTGCGGAACTCCGGCCGTGTCCTGACCCGCGGCCAGCTGATCGACAGGGTCTGGGGCTCCGACTATGTAGGGGACACCAAAACCCTTGACGTCCACGTCAAACGGCTGCGCAGCAAGATTGAGCCGGATGCCTCGGCGCCGCGGTACCTGATCACCGTCCGCGGGCTGGGTTACAAGTTCGAGCCGTAGGGATGGGAGACGCCGCCCTGGACTAGCTGCCGGGGCGGCCCGGAGTCCAGGGAATGTAAATGGCATGCAAAAGGAGGGGCACCCGTGGGTGCCCCTCCTTCTGCAATGCTTTTGGCAGTCCGTCCAGCCGCGAAGGCTGCCGGGCCGGTTTAGTGGTCGGGGGCTAGTGGCCCGCGGTGCTGCTCGGCGTCGGTGTGGCCGTTTCGGTGGACGTTGCCGTGCTGCTGGAAGTCGCCGTGCTGCTGGGGGTCGGCTCCGGCGTCGGCAGGTACGTCTTGTAGTCCACGATCGTGCCGTCCAGAACCGGAACCTTGAACTTAGCGTCCATGTTGGTGCCGCTCTCGGAGATCGTGACCTCGGTCATCGCGCCGGGCTTGGCGCCGGCGGGGGTCAGGAGTACCGCGGCGGTGGAGTCGTTGAGCATGGTGTGGGAGTTCTGCTTCACCGGGACCTCCGCCTGTGACCCTTCCGCGCCCTTGATGGTCAGCACCACGTCCTTGGAGGAGGTGTTGTACACGGCGCCGATCACGCGGCCCGGCTTGTCCTGGCCGTCGGCAACGATGATGAAGTTGCGCAGCTGCAGCGGGCCGAGATCAGTGCGGGTTCCGTCCGACGCCGAGTACTGCTCCGAGGTCTGCTGGGGGTTGATGTAGCTGCAGCCAGTCAGGGACAGCAGCCCGATGCCAAGTGCAGCCGTTGCCATTGCCAGCTTGCCGCGCTGGCCCCGGTTCATCGCAGTGAAACGCACGTCACGCACTCCTTGAGAGTCTTGAAACATTATTCAGCCATAGCCTAGCCGCAATCGGCCTCAAACAAGGATTCGGCGCCTACACATAAGCGCGCGGACGGGTGCGTCCGGGCAGCAGCGGCCCGTTCCACGGGAGTCCGAAACCTCTTGGCAGTTAGCGTCGAAGGCACTATTATCTGCATCCGTCAAGGGGTTTGAGGGGGTGGATTAAGGCCATTTTCCCCGGATTCATGCGGTTCCCGGCACCTTTAGATGCCAGTTGTATGCCTTAATCGTGATAAACTGGTCTGCGGGAAAGGGGAATGTCCACATGGTTTTTGAGGTCGGCGAGACAGTAGTTTACCCTCACCACGGTGCAGCCAAAATTGAAGAAATCAAGATGCGCACCGTCAAGGGCGAAGAGAAGATGTATCTCAAGCTCAAGGTGGCTCAGGGTGATCTGACCATTGAAGTTCCAGCAGAAAACGTTGACCTGGTTGGGGTTCGGGACGTAGTGGGCAAGGAAGGCTTGGAGCACGTATTTGACGTGCTGCGCGCCGAGTTCACTGAAGAGCCCACAAACTGGTCGCGTCGCTACAAGGCAAACCTGGAAAAGCTTGCTTCCGGTGACGTCATCAAGGTGGCAGAGGTCGTCCGCGACCTTTGGCGCCGCGATCACGACCGGGGACTCTCCGCGGGAGAGAAGCGCATGCTGGCCAAGGCCCGCCAGATCCTTATTTCGGAACTGGCACTGGCTGAAAAGACGGATGAAGAGAAGGCTGCAAGCGTTCTCGACGAGGTCTTGGCTTCCTAGCACAAGGCCGGCTCACCTAAGAGCCGGCGCAGATAAGAATCGAACCCCGGTGGCATCAGGCCGCCGGGGTTTCTTCTTGCCCGTTGTCGGCGGCCCCCTCGGTTGCGCTATCAGTTGTGGTCCCTCTCAGCGCTCAGAAGCGCCACAAGTGATAGGGCAACGGGGGGTGCTCGGGGGGCGCGGGGACGTAGTCTTGTGCGCATGGATACTGCACCGACGAACACGTCACCGGCCGGTCCCGTCACCGCGGTCATTGTTGTGGCTGCCGGCTCGGGCCAACGCCTGGGCTACGGCATGCCCAAAGCCAAGGTGCCGTTGGGCGGGGATAGCATCCTCACCCACGCCTTGCGGGGCGTGGCGGCCGCCGGGATCGCGCAGCAAATCTGCGTTGCCATCCCCCCGGGAGATGCCGAACTGCGTGCGTTGTGCGAGGCCTTCGCGCAGGAGCTGGCGGCCGCACACCGCCGCAACGCGGCGACGGGTCACGCCCTCCAAGGTCCGGTCGTGACCGTCGTCGAGGGCGGTGCAAGCCGCGCCGAGTCAGTCCGCGCCGCGATGGCCGCGCTCCTGCCCGGTGTTGAATCCGTGCTGGTCCACGACGCCGCCCGGGCACTAACGCCGGAATCCGTCTTTCACCGGGTCGCCGCCGCGCTGGGCGCCGGCGCGGCAGCCGTTATTCCCGTGATGCCGGTGGTGGACACCGTCAAGACCGTCGAACCGACCACCGGCGCCGGCGCCGCGGTGGCCCCCGAGCTGGTCACCGGGACGGCTCCCCGGGAGTCGCTCCGGGCCGTCCAAACACCGCAGGGATTCGCCCTCGATACCCTCAAACGCGCCCACGAGGCCGCCGCCGGGTTCGACGCCGGACAGGCCGCCCTCGTCACGGACGACGCAATGCTCGTGGAACTCCTCGGCGTGCCCGTCCACGCCGTGCGCGGGGCCAGCCAGTCCCTCAAGATCACCACGCCCCTGGACCTGGTCCTTGCCGAGGGGCTCCTCGAAGGACCCCTCGGCGCACGCTGGGTAGAGGGATGAGCATGTCCACCAACCCGCCCGTCATCCCCCGGACCGGAATCGGAATCGACGTCCACGCCTTCGCCGCCGAGGACCAGCCGCAGCCGCTGTGGCTTGGCGGGCTCTTCTGGGAAGGGGAACGGGGGCTGTCCGGGCATTCCGACGGCGACCCCGTGGCGCACGCTGCTGCCGACGCGCTCTTCTCCGCCTGCGGGGTGGGCGATCTCGGCACGCATTTCGGGACGGACCGGCCCGAGTATGCCGGCGCGTCCGGTGTGACCCTGCTGGCCGAGGCCGCCCGGATTGTCCGCGCCCACGGGTTCGAGATCGGCAATATCGCCGTGCAGTTTGTGGCCAACCGGCCGAAATTCGGCCCGCGGCGGGAGGAATCCCAGCGAGTCCTCAGCGACGCAGCCGGCGCGCCGGTCAGCGTCACGGCCACCACGAGCGACGGACTCGGGTTCACCGGCCGCGGGGAGGGGATCTCGGCGGTGGCCACGGCGCTCGTCTATCCGGCCGGCTGATGACCGGAGGTTGAACACTGCTGGCCTCCGTCACCTACGCTTGAGGGGGGAAGACCCCGCCGTGACATCCCGTCCCGAACTGCCAGGAGACCTGCCGTGAAGAAGCTGCTGACCGCCGTCGTACTTGTGGCCGGGACCATGCTGAGCGGCTGCGCCGTCTCTACGACGGCGCCCCAGACCCCCAGCGCCACCCCGAAGATGAGCGTCGAGGACAGCTGCAAGTTCCTCAACACCGATACCTTCGTGCCCTCCGGGACCGCCAAGGAGCAGGCCGCGCAGATCGGGCAGCACTACCAGGAGGTCGCGGACAAGGTGGCGCCGGAGGTGGGCGCCCCCATCCAGCAGATGGCCGACATCATGAAACAGGTTGCCGCGAGCCCCACGGGGGCCAAGACGGACGCACAAACGGCCCAGCTCACCGAGCAGATCAACAAGATCGGGCAGTACTGCAAGTAGGGCTGCCGGACCGACGGTCCCGGACTGGCCGCAAGGCAGTAGGTGCGGCGGCAGGCACGCCGGTGAGCCCGCGGACCGCCATCGGCTAATCTGGAGCGGTGACCCTGCGCTTTTACGACACAGCATCCGCCGAAGTCCGCGACTTCGTCCCCCTGGTACCTGGCCAGGTGAGCCTGTACTACTGCGGAGCCACCGTGCAGGGCATGCCACATGTGGGCCACATCCGTTCCGCGATCGCATTCGACCAGCTGACCCGCTGGCTGCAGTACCGGGGTTTCCGCGTGACGGTGGTCCGCAACGTCACGGACATCGACGACAAGATCCTTGCCAAGTCCGCTTCCTCCTTCGGCCCCGACTTTGAGGACGAACCCGGAGCAGTCCGTAACGAGGAATGGTGGGCGCTGGCCTACCGCTACGAGCAGGAATTCCTCAAGGCCTACGACACCTTAGGCGTCTCCCGCCCCACCTATGAGCCCCGCGCCACCGGCCACATCCCGGAAATGCACGCCCTCATCCAGCAGCTGATCGACCGCGGCCACGCCTATCCGGCCCTGGACGGCTCCGGCGACGTCTACTTCGACGTGCGCTCGTGGTCCGCCTACGGTTCCCTGACCCGGCAGAAGATCGACGACATGCAGGGCGCCCCCGACGCCGACCCGCGCGGCAAGAAGGACCCCCGGGACTTCGCGCTCTGGAAGGGCCACAAGGACGGCGAGCCGACGACGGCGAGCTGGACCTCGCCGTGGGGCGCCGGCCGCCCGGGCTGGCACCTCGAATGCTCGGCGATGGTCACCAAGTACCTCGGCACCGAGTTCGACATCCACGGCGGCGGCCTGGACCTGCGCTTCCCGCACCACGAGAACGAGATGGCCCAGTCCCAGGCAGCCGGCCACGGCTTCGCGAACTTCTGGATGCACAACGGGATGGTCACCTACGCCGGCGAAAAAATGTCCAAGTCCATCGGCAACACCGTCAGTCCGGCGGAAATGCTCGAACTCGCCCCGGCCCGCGTCGTCCGCTACTACCTGGGGCAGGCGCAGTACCGCTCGGTCCTGGACTACCAGCCGACGTCCCTGCAGGAAGCGGCCGCCGCCGTCGAACGGATCGACGGTTTCCTCAACCGGGCCGGCCGGGTCCTGCCTGACGCCTCGGCCACGGTTTCGGCCAGGCCCGCCCCGCCCGAAGACTTGCCCGCCGCGTCCGTGCCGGAGGCGTTCGCGGCCGCCATGGACGATGACCTTAACGTCCCGCAGGCCCTGGCTGCGCTGCACGACGCCGTCCGGTCCGGGAATACGGCCCTCACCGCGGGCGACCTCGATGCGGCCGGGCAGGCACTCAGCAGCGTCACCGCCATGCTGGATGTCCTGGGCCTGAATGCCACGGCAGGGCCCGCCGCGGACGCGCACGCCACCACGGCTCTTGGCGTCCTTGTCGAGGCACAGCTGGAAGCGCGGGCCAAGGCCCGGGCCTCTAAAGACTGGGCTGCTTCCGACGCCATCCGGGACACCCTCGCCGCCGCCGGAGTAGTCGTCGAGGACGGCCCGGACGGGGCCAGCTGGAGCCTGAAGCGTGGCTGAATAACTGCTGCTGCGCCGTCTGACATCCAAGTCTGGCCTTGCCTCGGGCCATCCCTGATCGAGGATTTTACTCGGGTCAGTAGACTGGAGGTCAGACTTATCAACAAAGTACGTAACAAGCAGGGGTGGAACTCATGGCCAACAACGGTCGCCGGTCGGTCAAAATGAAGAAGGGCCCTACCGTCGGAACCGGCGGTCACGGGCGCAAGGCACTTGAGGGCAAGGGCCCCACGCCGAAGGCGGAGGACCGCCCCTACCACAAGGCGTTTAAGAACAAGCAGCTCGCGGAACGCTCCGAGGCCAAGCGTGCCAGCGGAAGCCGCACCACGAGCACCGCAGCCCGGACCGGCCGCTCAGGTCCGAAGGGCCGCGCCACTGAAGAGGTCGTCACCGGCCGCAACTCGGTGGTCGAAGCGCTGCGTGCTGGCATCCCGGCCAAGGCCCTGCACGTCGCCGTCCGCATTGAAATGGACGACCGCGTCAAGGAATCCCTGAAGCTCGCCGCCGAACGCGGCATCCCGCTGATGGAAACCGGCAAGCCCGAGCTCGACCGCATGACCGATGACGCCATCCACCAGGGCCTCGTGCTGCAGATTCCGCCGTACGAATACCAGGACGCCTACGAACTCGCGGAAGAGACCCTCGAGGCCTGGAAGAAGGGCCACGTGGCCAACGCCCCGCTCTTCGTGGCACTGGACGGCATCACCGATCCCCGCAACCTCGGTGCGATCATCCGCTCCGTCTCGGCTTTCAGCGGCCACGGCGTCATCGTCCCGGAGCGCCGCTCCGTGGGCGTTACCGCCTCGGCCTGGAAGACAAGCGCCGGCGCGGCTGTCCGTGTCCCTGTCGCACGCGCTGCCAACCTGAACAACACGCTCAAGGCGTTCAAGAACATGGGTATCTATGTGCTGGGGCTCGACGGCGACGGCGACGTCTCGCTGCCCGATCTCGCCCTGGCCACAGAGCCGGTGTGCCTCGTCGTGGGTTCCGAGGGCAAGGGCCTCAGCCGCCTGGTCCGCGAAAACTGCGACCAGATCGTCTCCATCCCGATCGACTCCGCCATGGAATCCCTGAACGCCTCCATGGCAGTGGGCATCTCCCTCTACGAGATCTCCCGCCAGCGCGCCGCTAAGTAAGGTTCGCTACTGTCGTTCCGGTTCGGTTCGGTTCGCCGTCGCCGGAGTTTTGGTCAGGTTCGCCGTCACCGAAGTTTTGCCGTCGCTTAGCGGTCAGCCCCTTCCCAAACTTCGCAAGCTCAGTTCGGGTCCCTCGGAGCTTCTCTTCCTCTCGTCCTCGCGGCCGGCCTCCAGCGTCTTTGGTCGGCGATGCGCTCCTTAGCAAAACTCCGGTTCCGTCTCTGACGCTCCCTCCGGAGTCAGGACGCGAATGTTACCTACGACGCTCAGTCGATCCTGCGACGCGCAAATTCCCTGTCGCTACCGGAATACCCGTAGCGACAGGGCATTTGCGCATCGCCTGGCTAGATGCGCCGCGTCAGAGCAATAGGTCGAAGGTGACCGGGGAACCGACTTAGAACTTGTGGCGGTTGGCTAGGACCGGGAGGTTGGTTCGGGCTTCCTTGACTGTGGCGGTGTCGAGGTCGGCGAACAGCAGTCCGGGGGCGCCGTCGAGCTCTGCCAGGATGTCGCCCATGGGGGAGACCACCACGGAGTGCCCGACTCCGGTGGGGGCGGAGCCCTTGACCGGGTGGCCCGCGCTGGCGGGGTCGCCTTGGCCGCAGGCGAGGACCAGAGTGGTGGAGTCCAGGGCGCGGGCGCGGGCCAGGAGCTTCCACTGCTCGGCCTTGCCGGGGCCCGAGCCCCAGGATGCGCACACAATGTTCACGTCGGCGCCGCGGTCCGCGTTTTCCGTGAAAAGGTCCGGGAAGCGGATGTCGTAGCACGTGGCGAGGCCGAACGTCACGCCGTCGAGCTCAAAGGTGACGGGGTCGGCGCCGGCGTCGACCGTGTCCGACTCCGCGAAGCCGAAGGCGTCGAAGAGGTGGATCTTGTCGTAGCTGGCCTCGAGGCCTCGGCCGGTGACGAGCAGGGTGTTGCGCACCTTGGGGCCGTTGCCGGCGATGCCGGGGGTGAACATCCCCGCGACGATGACGATGTCGAGTTCCGCGGCGAGGGCGCGCACGCGTGATGCCCACGGACCGTCCAGCGGCTCGGCGATATCCAGAAGTGAATTTCCGAAAGCCCGCATGGCGGCTTCCGGGAACACCACCAGCTCCGCGCCGCCGGCTTTTGCCTGACGTGCATAGTCCTCTATGAGGGCCAGATTCGCGGCCAGATCGCGTCCGGTGATGATTTGGGCTAATGCTGCGCGCACAATTACCTCCAACTCGGCGCTTCATTCCAGTATGCAGTGCGGCGCTTCCGTACACTGCAAAACGTCATGAAAACGAAAATGAGGGCCATTTGTTCGGCCCGGCTAAGCTTTAAGCAATGGTTATGCCCTTTATAGACACAGCTTCCACCGTAGACGCTTCGCGAGCGTTTCCGCTGGGAATCAGCGTTCCGCACACCGGGTCGCCGGCAGTGGACGATCCCCGCGGCGCGTTCGCCAACGTGGCTGTCTACGCGCCCGGCGTGACCACCCTCGAGATCGCATATCAGCCGCCCGGGGGAACCTGGCAGGTCAAGACCCTGCCCAACATCACCGATGGTGTCCACCACGGCATTGTGGAGGGCATCCCCGCAGGGTCGCGCTACGGCTTCCGGGCCTCTCCGGAACACGAGGCCCTCCCGCTGTCCATGCCCGCCACGGATTTTGACGCCGCCGGCGAGCAGCCGCTGCTGATGGACCCGTACGGCCGGGCCGTCGACGAACGCGAAGAGCTGATCACCAGCGTCCGGGTCGGCAGTGACTTTGACTGGGGGCTGGACCGCAGCCCGCGCGTGCCGTGGCGCAACACGATCGTCTACGAGGCCCACGTCAGGGGCCAGACAAAGCTGCACCCGGATATTCCCGAGGAACTGCAGGGGACCTACGCCGGCATGGCCCACCCGGCCATGATCGAGCATCTGATCTCGCTGGGCGTCACGGCGATCCAGCTCCTGCCCGTCCACTTCCACGTCGACGAGCCGCACCTGCAGCAGCTCGGGCTGACGAATTACTGGGGCTACAACACGGCCGCCTTCTTCGCCCCGCACCCCGGCTACGCCACCGCGGCGGCCCAGGCTGCCGGCGCGCACGCGGTCCAGGACGAGTTCAAGGGCATGGTCAAGCTGTTGCACGCCGCCGGGCTGGAGGTCATCCTCGACGTCGTCTACAACCACACGGCCGAGGGCGGCACGGACGGTCCCACCTTAAGCTTCCGCGGCCTGGGCGAGATGCAGTATTACCGCAACGACGGCCACGGCAGGTATGTGGACACCACGGGCTGCGGCAACACCCTGAACTTCGGCGAGCCCCGCGTGGTGCAGCTGGTACTGGATTCCCTGCGCTACTGGGTGAACGAATTCCACATCGACGGCTTCCGCTTCGACCTCGCCGTCACGCTGTGCCGCAACAGTGCCAACGAATTCGATCCCCGGCACCCCTTCCTTGTCGCGGTGGGCGCCGATCCTGTCCTGTCCGGGATCAAGTTGATTTCCGAGCCTTGGGACGTGGGCTACGGCGGCTGGCAGACGGGCCGCTTTCCGGCCGGCTGGGTGGACTGGAACGATCACTTCCGCGACGCCGTCCGCAGCTTCTGGCTCGCCGACCGCGCTGCGATCGACGCCGGCGGTAACGGCGGCCCCGTGGCCCGCCTCGCGGATGCCCTCTCCGGTTCCGCCGGGCTGTTCGAGTCTTCGGGCCGGTCCCGGCTCGCCTCGCTGAACTTCATCACCGCCCACGACGGCTTCACCCTGGCCGATCTGACCGCCTACGACCGCAAGCACAACGAGGCCAACGGGGAGCAGAACCGCGACGGCCACGGGGACAACCGCAGCTACAACCACGGCTTCGAAGGCCCCACCGAAGACCTCGACATCCTGGCCCGCCGGGCCCAAAGCAGGCGGAACCTCATGGCCTGCCTCATGATCTCCCAAGGCGTACCCATGATTGCCGCCGGCGACGAGATCTGCCGGACCCAGCAGGGCAACAACAACGCCTACTGCCAGGACAACGCGCTCACCTGGATTGACTGGACCAACACCGCGGAATCCCATGCGATGCTGCGCACCACCAAGCGCGTCATCAGGCTGCGCAAGGAGTTCCTGGCCGGCCAGCCGCATGACTACCCCACGCGCGACACCCAGTCCTACTTCCACTGGTTCGATGTGGACGGCAACCCGATGTCGGCCGACACGTGGAATGACCCGGCCCACCGCGTCATCCAGCTCCTGCTCGGTTCCGACGACGGGCACGTGGATGGTCTGGTGGTGGTCAACGGCGGTGCCGACGACGTCAAGGTCACCCTGCCGCGGCTCAGCAATGAGGACGGTACCGGGCACCGGCGCTTCGAGCTTCGCGTCACCACCTCCGAGCTCCATGACCGGCGTCAGGGCGCCCGCGTTGCCTCCGGTGAACGGGATGTCGTCCAGGCCAACACGATCAATATTTACCGCACCTGATCAGCTGCAATCTAAGGACCCCATGAAGATTTACTCGGCAGACACCTGGACCATTGAAGAACTCACAGAGCAAATCGACGACGCCGGCCGCCGCACCCTAGTGATCCCCGCCGCCGACACCAAGCAGGCGGTCCTGGAGACCTTTAGCAAAGTCCTGGACTTCCCCGAGGACGACGGCGTGGACCTGGACGCCCTGCATGACTCGCTGCACGACGTCGCCGATGCCGTGACGGACGACGGCGAGGCCCCTGTCACCTTCATCTGGCAGGTCCCGGCCGCGCTCCGCGCGGACCGCTCCTTCGGCGTCATCTGCGAAACCCTGCAGGACGCCGAGAGCTACGCCGGTACGAGCCTGGCCGTCATCGCCGTCTGCCTCTAGGCCCGGGTTCCGGGCCGCCAGCCCCCGGCGGGCCGGCGTTGAGAACGACGGCCCGCCAGGGCACGCTACGCGTTGACGATCAGGCCGAGCTCGGCCTTGGACGCCAGTGCCTCATGCTTGGGCAGCACGCGCACGGTGTAACCGAAGGACCCGGAACGGTCGATCACCAGCGTGCCGCTGAAGAGGTGCCGGCCCCGGCCGAGGTCTTCGGCGGCCTTGAGCTCCGCGACCGTGATGTCCGCCAGTTCGTCGGATTCTTCGGCCCGGCCGTAGGCCACCTCAACGTAGACATCGTCCGGTGAGAGCTCGCTGAGGGAGACATAGGCGTTGACCTGGAGGAGATCGCCGATCTGCGGGTCCTCGGAGACCCCCACGGAGTCGACGTGTTCCACCTGTATGTGGGGCCACGCCGCCCGGATCCGTGAGGTCCACCCCGCCAGGGCCTTGGCCTGGGCGTAGTTCTCCGCCACGGCGTGGCGTCCCGCGATCGCGGCCGGGCGGTACAGCACGTTGACGTAGTCCTTGAGCATCCGCTCCGCGGAGACCGCGGGGCCAAGGTGAGACATCGTGTGCTTGATCATGGACACCCAATGGGTGGGCACTTTCTGCGGGCCGGACTCCGAGGGCCCGGCAGCGCCGGCCCCGTCCGAGACGGTCAGCCCGTAGAACCGCGGCGCCACCTGGGTTTCAAGCAGTTCGTAGAGTGCCGCTGCCTCGATGTCGTCACGTTCTTCCGGCGATGCGTCATTGTTGGCGGTCGGGATCGCCCAGCCGTTCTCGCCGTCGTACATCTCGTCCCACCAACCGTCCATGACCGAGAGGTTCAGCGAACCGTTGAGGGCCGCCTTCATGCCGGAGGTTCCGCAGGCTTCCAGCGGGCGTAGCGGGTTGTTCAGCCACACGTCGCAGCCCGGGAACAGGGTCCGCGCCATGGCGATGTCGTAGTTGGGCAGGAACGCGATCCGGTGCCGCACGGCGGGGTCGTCGGTGAACCGGACCAGGTCCTGGATCATCTTCTTGCCCGCGTCATCGGCCGGGTGCGACTTCCCGGCGATCACCAGCTGGATGGGATGAGTCTTGTGCAGCAGGAGAGCCTTGAGTCGTTCGGGATCCCGCAGCATGAGGGTCAGCCGCTTGTATGTGGGCACACGGCGGGCAAAGCCAATGGTCAGGATGTCCGGATCCAGGACGGAGTCCGTCCATGCCAGCTCGGCGTCGGCCGCGCCGCGCTTCTTCCAGGCGGCCCGGAGCCGGCGCCGGACGTCCTCGACCAGGGACACCCTCATTTCGCGCCGCAACGCCCACAGGTCCTCGTCGGTGACGTTGTAGGCCAGGTCCCAGGGGCCCTGCGCCTCAGCATCGGCGCCGAACTTTTCCCGCGCCAGCGCCGAGATGCGGGAGTCCACCCAGGTGGGGACGTGCACGCCGTTGGTGACGGAGGTGATGGGGACTTCGGAGTGGTCAAAGCCCGGCCAGAGGGCGGAGAACATTCCGCGGGAGACCACGCCGTGCAGTTTGGCCACGCCGTTGGCCCGCTGGGCAAGCCGCAGGCCCATGACCGCCATGTTGAACACGAACGGGTTGCCGTCAGTGAAGTCCTCGCGGCCCAGATCCAGGATCTTTGCCACCGGGACGTCTGGTGCGAGACCGGCTTCGAAGAAGTGTTGGATCTGGGAGATTTCGAAGCGGTCGATCCCGGCCGGGACTGGCGTGTGGGTGGTGAACACGGTGGACGCCCGACCGGCGGCCAGGGCCTCGTCCCAGCTCAGCGGGGCCGGGCCGGACATCAACTCCTGGATCCGCTCGACGCCCAGGAACCCGGCGTGCCCTTCGTTGGTGTGGAAGACCTCCGGGGCCGGGACCCCGGTGAGGCGCTGGAACTCGCGCAGTGCCTTAACCCCGCCCATGCCCAGCAGGAGCTCCTGCTGCAGCCGGTGGTCACCGCCGCCGCCGTACAGGCGGTCGGTGATGCCGCGGGCGGCTTCGTCATTGCCCGGAACGTTGGAGTCCAGAAGCAGCAGCGGAACACGCCCGACGTCGGCCCGCCACACGTGCGCCAGCAGGCGCCGGTCATTGGGGAGGGGAAGGGAGATCTGCACGGGTTTGCCGTTGCCGTCCGGCGATGCCTCGCGCAGGAGCGTCAGGGGCAGCCCGTCCGGGTCCAGGACCGGGTACGTTTCCTGCTGCCACGCGTCGCGGGACAGGGACTGCTTAAAGTATCCGGCCTGGTACAGGAGCCCGACGCCGATCAGCGGCACGCCGAGGTCCGACGCCGCCTTCAGGTGGTCTCCGGCCAGGATGCCCAGACCGCCCGAGTATTGGGGGAGGACCTCGGTGATGCCGAACTCGGGCGAGAAATAGGCGATGCACGACGGGGCGCCGTCGCCAAGGCTCTGGTACCAGCGCGGCTGCTCCAGGTAGCGGTCGAGGTCGTCGGCGGCGGCATGGACACGCCGCACCACGTCCTGGTCCGCCGCGAGGCGCTGCAGCTCTTCCCGGCTGACCAAGCCCAGGAACGTCACGGGGTCATGGGCGCTCTCCGCCCAGATCCCGGGGTTGAGGCCCTCAAAAAGCTCCCGGGTGGGCCGATGCCAGGACCACCGAAGATTGGTGGCGAGACGGGCCAACGGCCGGATGGACTCCGGAAGAACGGTTCGGACAGTAAATCTGCGGATTGCCTTCACCAGCGAAACACTAACGGACAACTCGGTGCCCCGGAACCGCTTTAAGATTCTTTCCGGTAAATGACGGATATCGGTCCGACTCGAACCGGAAACCTCTCACAAAACGTTCGAGGCCTTAGCATTCTGGCCGTTTTGTAGATAACGTCGAGCCTGTGACGAATAACTCGCGAACCAGTGCCCTGTCCAAGCAAAAGCCCAAGGCCCTGATCACGGATGGCCTTCGATTTGGCCGATTTCCGATCACCGCCGTGCAGCCGTCGGTAGAAGACGGAAAGTTCCCGGCCAAAGCTGTTGCGGGCGAATCCATTGTGGTGGGTGCCACCGCGTTCCGGGAGGGACACGACCAGCTCGGCGTCAGCGCCGTCCTGCTCGACCCCCGCGGCAAAGAGCGCCAGCGGGTCCGCCTCGCACCGCCGCGCGGACCGCGCGGCATGGGCACCGACCGCTGGGAAGGCCTCCTGACCCCGCCCGCCACCGGCAAATGGTCCTTCGTCATCGAGGCATGGCATGACCGCTACGGCACCTGGCACCACAACGCCGAGGTCAAGGTGGAGGCCGGCATCGACGTCGAGCTCATGCTGGCCGAAGGCGCGGCCCTGCTGGCGGAAGCCTCCGAGGACGCCTCGCGACCCTCTGCCGACCGCCGGACGCTGCGGATGGCCGTCGTCGTGCTCTCGGACACCGCCCGGACACCGGAGGAGCGCCTCGCCGCCGGCTTCAGCGACGAGATCGCCGCCGTCGTCGAACGCCAGCCCATCCGCGAACTCGTGACGGTCTCCGAACCGTACCCGCTGCTGGTGGAGCGTGCGCTCGCCGGCAGCGGCTCCTGGTACGAATTCTTTCCGCGCTCCGAAGGTGCCGTGCGCAACCACGACACCGGAGAGTGGACCTCCGGCACCTTCCGCACCGCCGCGAAACGCCTTGACGCCGTCGCCGCCATGGGCTTCGACATCATCTACATGCCGCCGATCCACCCGATCGGTGTCCAGCACCGCAAGGGGCCGAACAACACCCTGATTGCCGGACCGCACGATCCCGGCTCCCCGTGGGCCATTGGGTCCAAGGACGGCGGCCACGACGCGATCCACCCGGACCTGGGCACCTTCGAAGACTTCGACGCCTTCGTGGCCCGGGCCGAGGAACTGGGGCTCGAAGTCGCCCTGGACCTGGCCCTGCAGGCCGCGCCGGACCACCCGTGGGTGCAAAGCCACCCGGAATGGTTCACCACCCGGGTGGACGGCAGCATCGCCTACGCGGAAAACCCGCCCAAGAAATACCAGGACATCTTCCCGCTGAATTTCGACAACGACCCCGCGGGGCTGTCCAACGAAATTCTGCGGATCGTGCTGCTGTGGGTCAGCCACGGCGTCAAGGTCTTCCGGGTGGACAATCCGCACACCAAACCCGTGTGGTTCTGGGAATGGCTGATTGGGAAGGTCAATAAGAAGCATCCCGACGTCGTTTTCCTGGCCGAGGCGTTCACCCGCCCGGCCATGATGCACGCCCTCGGCCGGGCCGGCTTCCAGCAGTCCTACACCTACTTCACCTGGCGGAACACCAAGGAAGAACTGGAGGAGTACTTCCAGGAGGTCAGCCACGAGTCACCGGCCTACTTCCGGCCGAATTTCTTCGTCAACACCCCGGACATCCTCACCGAGTACCTGCAGTTCGGCGGACCGTCGGCGTTCAAGATCCGCGCCGCGCTGGCCGCAACGGCCAGCCCGATCTGGGGCGTGTACGCCGGCTTTGAGCTCTACGAACACGTGGCGCGTCCCGGAGCCGAGGAATACATCGACAACGAGAAATTCGAGTACAAGTCACGCGACTGGGATGCGGCGGCCGAAACCGGGCGCAGCCTGGCGCCGTACCTGACCCGGCTCAACGAGATCCGCCGCGCGCACCCGGCCCTCGGGGACCTGCAGAACCTGACGCTGCACCAGAGCACGGACACGTCCACCGTGGTGTACTCCAAGCACAAGACCCTCCCCGACGGGACCAAGGACACCTTGATCATCGTCGTCAACGTGGACCCGCACGGCACCCGGGAGAGCACCGTGTCCCTGGATCTGCCGGCGCTGGAACTGGACCCGGACAACTTCACGCACAACGGCCGTTTCATGGTCGATGACTTGCTGACCGGCGAGAGCTGGGAATGGGGGGAGTACAACTACGTCCGTCTGGACCCGCACGTCGAGCCCGCCCACATTCTTAGCATCCGGAGGTAGTGCCAGTGAGTTTTAGCCCGCAGAACCCCAGCCAGCACTTCAGCCCGAGGGGAAGTTTTGAACTGAACGCTCCAGGCCTCCAGCACGACCCCCTCTGGTACCGCAAAGCGGTGTTCTACGAGGTCCTGGTCCGGGGCTTCGCCGACGGAAACGGGGACGGCTCGGGCGACTTTCACGGACTGATCGAGAAACTGGATTATCTGCAGTGGCTGGGCGTGGACTGCCTATGGCTCCCGCCGTTCTTCCAGTCACCGCTGCGCGACGGCGGCTACGACATCTCCGACTACAACTCCGTCCTGGACGAGTTCGGGACCATCAGTGACTTCAAGCGGCTCGTGGCGGAGGCCCATGCCCGCGGCGTCCGGGTGATCATCGACCTTCCGCTGAACCACACCTCGGACCAGCACCCGTGGTTCCAGGAGTCGCGCAAGGATCCGGAGGGGCCCTTCGGGGACTTCTACGTCTGGAGCGACACGGACGAGAAGTATGAAGACGCCCGCATCATCTTCGTGGACACCGAGGAATCCAACTGGACCTTCGACCCCATCCGGCGGCAGTTCTTCTGGCACCGGTTCTTCAGCCACCAGCCCGACCTCAACTTCGAGAACCCCAAGGTCATTGACGCGCTCTTCGACGTCGTCCGGTTCTGGCTGGACCAGGGCATCGACGGCTTCCGCGCGGACGCCATCCCGTACCTGTTCGAGGAGGAGGGCACCAACTGCGAGAACCTGCCGCAGACCCACGAATTCCTCCGCAAGCTGCGCAAGATGGTCGATGAAAGCTACCCGGGCCGCGTGATCATTGCCGAGGCCAACCAGCCGCCCGCCGAAGTGGTGGAGTACTTCGGCACCGAAGAGGATCCGGAATGCCACATGGCGTTCCACTTCCCGATCATGCCGCGGCTGTACTATGCGCTGCGGGACCAGAAGGCGTCACCCATCATCGAGACGATGAAGGACACCCCGGACATTCCCGAAGGCGCCCAGTGGGGCACGTTCCTGCGCAACCACGACGAACTGACGCTGGAAATGGTCACGTCCGATGAACGCGCCGCGATGCTGGGCTGGTACGCGCCGGATCCGCGCATGCGCGCCAACATCGGCATCCGGCGCCGGCTGGCCCCGCTGCTGGATAACTCCCGCTCCGAAATCGAGCTCATCAACGCCCTGCTGCTGTCCCTGCCGGGCAGCCCGTTCCTGTACTACGGGGACGAGATCGGCATGGGGGACAACATCTGGCTTGAGGACCGCGACGCCGTCCGCACCCCGATGCAGTGGAACCCGGACCGCAACGCCGGGTTCTCCAACGCGGACCCCGGAAAGCTCTACCTCCCCGTGATCCAGTCGCTGGTCTATAACTACAGCATGGCCAACGTGGAGGCCGAGGCCGCACATTCGGGGTCGCTGCTGCGCTGGACCCGCCAAATCCTGAGCGTCCGCAAGAACCACCCCGCCTTCGGCCTGGGCGGATTCAAGCATGTGGAAGCCGACCACGACGTCGTCCTCGCCTACCTGCGCGAGCTCCCGGAAGGCAACGCCGCCGGTGAGGACGCCGAGACCATCCTGTGCGCCTTCAACCTCTCGCAGCACCCCGTGGCAACCACCCTGCGCGTGCCGAAATTCGCCGGCCGGGGACTCCGGGACGTGTTCGGCGGCCAGGCATTCCCGGCCATCGGCGATGACGGAACCCTGACGTTGACCCTGGGCAGCCACGATTTCTTCTGGCTGCGGATCCGCTCCGCAGCTTCCAACCCGGCATCCCCGTTCACTCAGGCGATGCCTATCCTGTCCATCGAAGGCTGAGATGACCCGACCGACCCTTGCCCCGGCCCTGAGCGCACTGCTTGGCGCCTGGCTTCCGCGCCAGCGATGGTTCCCCGTCAAAAGTGCGGAGTTCAGCTTCGAACCGGCGGGCGGTCTGCGCCTCGAGACCGGCGGCGGGGAGGGCGCTCCCGGCACGGCGGTGTGCGAGGTGTTCCTGCTGGCGGTGTCCTATCCCACCCCCGACGGCAGCCGGACCGACATCGTCCAGGTGCCGCTCAGTTTCCGCACGGAACCGCTGCCCGGTGGCGAGCGTGCGCTGATCGGCGAACTTCCCGGCACGCGCGATGACGCTGCACACCGCTGGGTTTACGACGGCGTCCACGACGCCTCCTTCGTCGCCGCGTGGCTGGAGCTCATCCGCGACGGCGGAAGCACGCCGTCGGGACACGCGACCGGCCACCTGGTGGAGTCCGGCTACCGCCTGCCGTTCGCGACGGGCAAGGTGAAGGTGCTCGCCGGGGAGCAATCGAACAGTTCGGTGATAGTGGACGACGGCGGTTCGGCTGCCATCGTGAAGTTTTTCCGGGTGCTGTCCGAGGGCCAGAACCCCGAGGTCGAAATCGGCGCGGCGCTGACGGCGGGGCGCACCGAGGAAGTCCCGGCGACCCTTGGCTGGGTTACGGGGGAATGGGAGACTCCTGCGGCTGCGCTCGGTGTGGGCCCGTCCGCTGCTGTCCGTACCGCCCGCGGCGAGCTCGCCGTCGCGCACGAATTCCTCTCCGGCGGGCTCGATGCCTGGCGGCTCGCCGTCGACGCGGCCAGCCGGGGGATCGGATTCAGCGCTGAGGCCCATGCCCTGGGCGCTGCGACGGCCACGGTGCACCGGCGGCTCGCCGAGGCGCTGGGGACCGCCACCGAATCCGCGCCGGGCGAGGACATCGCCCCCGGAGTAGCCCAGCGGGTGCGCCAGTCCTGGGCCCAGGCCGGCAACGCCGTCGGACCGTACGAGGACCGGCTGGACCGGCTCCTCGACCGGCTTGAAGGCACCAGCGCCGGGCGGCTGCAGCGCATCCATGGCGACCTCCATCTCGGACAGATCCTGCAGGTTCCGAGCAGTAGCGTCCCGGGCGAGCCCGGGGCTGCGCCGCGCTGGGCCATCCTCGACTTCGAGGGTGAGCCGCTGCGCCCGATCTCCGAACGCAATTTTCCCGACGTCCCGCTGCGCGACGTAGTCGGCATGCTGCGGTCCTTCGACTACGCCGCCGGCGCCGCCGTCCGCGAGAATCCCGGTGCCGTGGTGCCGGGGACATGGGTGGATGACTGCGCGGAGGCCTTCCTGGCCGGCTACGCCGAAGTCATCCCCGGCAGCATCGACCGCGACTCGCCGCTCTTTGTGGCGCTGTGGCTCGACAAAGCACTCTACGAAGTCATCTACGAACTAAGGAACAGGCCGGACTGGCTCTCCATCCCGGTGAACGCATCGCGTCGTCTCCTCGGCAGTACAGGTTCCGGCGTCGCCGCCGAAGCCACAGCGGAAGGTATAAAAATGACAGGATCAGCACGTATCGATCGGCCCGGCGCACCATTGCCCGTGGACGGCGAGACTCTTGCGAGGGTCGCATCCGGCGAACACCACGCGCCCCACTCAGTCCTGGGTGCCCACCTTGATGACCACGGCCACGTCACGATCCGGACCGTGAAGCACCTGGCGGAGGCAGTTTCTGTCGTGACGTCGGCAGGTGCTGTGCCCATGACGCACGAATCGGGCGGCGTGTGGGTGGCTGTGATGGAACCGCTCGAGCGTGGCCACGTGCCGGATTACCGCCTCGAAGTGACCTACAAGGACCACGAGCCGCAGCGCATGGACGACCCCTACCGCTACTTGCCGACAATCGGTGAAATCGACCTGCACCTGATTGGTGAGGGCCGGCACGAGCGCCTGTGGGAGGCCCTCGGCGCGCACGTCCAGCACTACAAGTCCTCCCTCGGCGACGTCGACGGCGTGTCCTTCGCCGTCTGGGCCCCGAACGCGCAGGCGGTGCGCGTGAAGGGCGACTTCAACGGCTGGGACGGCCGGGAACACTCGATGCGCTCGCTGGGTTCCAGCGGCGTGTGGGAGCTCTTCATCCCCGGCGTTGTAGCAGGGGCGTGCTACAAGTTTGAGATCCGGACCCGGCACGGCTACTGGGTGGAAAAAGCGGATCCGCTGGCCTTCGGAACCGAGGTCCCGCCGCTGACGGCGTCCCGCGTGATCGAGCCCTCCTATGTCTTCAAGGATGCCGAGTGGATGCAGGCCCGCGCCGGCCGCGATCCTCACAACTCAGCCATGAGCGTGTACGAGGTCCACCTCGGCTCGTGGCGTGTGGGGCTGGGCTACCGTGAACTGGCCAAGGAACTCGTGGAGTACGTCAAATGGCTCGGCTTCACCCACGTGGAGTTCATGCCCGTGGCCGAGCACCCCTTCGGCGGCTCCTGGGGCTACCAGGTCACCTCCTACTTCGCACCGACCTCACGGTTCGGGCACCCGGACGAATTCCGGCACCTCGTCGACGAACTCCACCAGGCCGGCATCGGCGTCCTCCTGGACTGGGTCCCGGCGCACTTCCCCAAGGACGAATGGGCCCTGGCGCGGTTCGACGGCGAGGCCCTGTACGAGCACGCCGACCCGAACCTGGGCGAGCACCCGGACTGGGGAACGCTGATCTTCGACTTCGGCCGCACGGAGGTCCGCAACTTCCTGGTGGCCAATGCCCTGTACTGGCTCGACGAATTCCACATCGACGGGCTGCGCGTGGACGCCGTCGCCTCCATGCTGTACCTCGATTATTCGCGTGAGGAGGGGCAGTGGCGGCCCAACCGTTTCGGCGGCCGCGAGAACCTGGAAGCGATCTCCTTCCTGCAGGAAGTCAACGCCACGGTCTACAAGACGCACCCCGGTGCCGTCATGATTGCCGAGGAGTCCACCGCATTCCCGGGCGTCACCGCACCCACCAGCGGCGGCGGCCTGGGCTTCGGCCTCAAGTGGAACATGGGCTGGATGCATGACTCGCTCCAGTACATGGCGGAGGACCCCTACAACCGCAGATGGCACCACGGCACCATCACCTTCTCGATGGTCTATGCCTACTCGGAGAACTTCCTCCTGCCGATCAGCCACGACGAAGTTGTGCACGGCAAGGGTTCCATGCTGCGCAAGATGCCCGGCGACCGGTGGCAGCAGCTGGCCAACCTCCGCGCGTTCCTGGGGTACCAGTGGGCGCACCCGGGCAAGCAGCTGATCTTCATGGGCACGGAATTCGGCCAGGAAGCGGAGTGGTCAGAGCAGTACGGCCTGGACTGGTGGCTCGCCGACATCCCGGCACACAACGGTATGCAGCTCCTGACCAAGGACCTCAACGAGCTGTACCGTTCCACGCCGGCCCTGTACGAGCGGGACAACCAGCCGGAGGGTTTCCAGTGGATCAACGGGGGAGACTCGGACCGCAACGTGCTGACGTTCATCCGCCGCGATGCTGACGGCAACCCGCTGGTCTGCGCCGTGAACTTCTCCGGCGGCCCGCACACCGACTATGTCCTGGGCGTCCCGTCTGCCGGAGCATGGCAGGAAGTGCTCAACACCGACGCCGCCAGCTATGGAGGCTCCGGCGTGGAAAACACCGGAACTCTGACTGCCGCGGACGAGGGCATCGACGGTCAGCCGGCGTCGCTCACCGTGACCCTGCCCCCGCTCGGGGCCGCCTACTTCAAACCGCTGGCGTAGGCGCCGCCCGGCGCGAAGCCGGTGGGGGAGCGCGGTCAGCCTCGCGTGGTGAACCCGAGCGGCGTAAGCCCCGCGTGAGCATCTGGGAGAAGCCCGGAATCCCCGTGATTCCGGGCTTTTCCGCGCCCTCTTCGAGGCGGCTTTGTCAGCGGGGCCAAGTGGTGGTAGAGTTTATTTCCGCGCTGCTCCCCGGAGTTGAACGGCCACCAAGACCCAGAAGCCTATGGCAAGACTGAGTCGGGACCGCCGATTTGACAAGGGTGAAGCGGCCGGGTAAGTTTGAAAAGTTGCTCCGGAGCGATCCGCGACTGTTTGTTGGTTGTGGTGGTGCCGGGTGTGTCTGTTGTTTGAGAACTCAATAGTGTGCCAA
>NZ_BAAAQB010000013.1:0-26036 GCF_039531445.1 Arthrobacter humicola
ACCCTTCACCACGGACCGGCAGGCACCAGATGAGCGGCCCCGGAACCAAATCCCAGGAGCCGCTCATCTATGCCTCTTGACAACCAGAACTACATATCAGAACTCAGTGAAGAAGTGCCGTTCGGGGAATCTCGGGAGCGGTCCGCCTGGTAAGAGAGCGTTCGTGCTTCCGGAACCAGGTGGCCGTTAGCCATGCGTCGATTCGAGTGCCAGCACGTAACGCAGCCTGACCTAGGAGCAGACCGGCGAGCACTGTTGGGGCGCAGACCCTTGGTCTTGATTTTCTGGCACCCGGAGGTCGCTATTCGGGTTCAATGGCGTCCAGGACCTCGACTGCATATTGGATGACAGCCAGTGCCCGGGCAGTCAGCATCGTTTCTTTTGGCCAGACCGCAACGACGGAGGTCTGGCCGGCGCGGGGGCGAAGGTGCCGGGTCACGAGTCCCTTGCCCTCGCTGGAAACCGGGATCTGGTTGGGCCGCGACATCAGGAGGCTATAGCCGAGCCCCCGCCCGACCATGGCCCGGACAAGATCGATTTGCGGGACTATTGCCCCCACGTTTGGCTTGAGCCCACGCTGAGCGAACATCAACTGTGTATATTCCGTGCTTGGGGCCGTGTTGAGCATGATGAGTGGCTTGGTCGACAGATCCGCGAGATCCACGTCGTCTTCTTCAGCAAGTGAATCGTTGGCCCCCAGAACGGCCATGACTTCGGTCTTGTAGATGACCCTGCGCTCAACGTCCGCTGGCAAGCCAATGTCGTAGACGATGACTGTGTCCAGGGTTCCATCTTCAAGTGCCGGCAACAGGTCGGCGTGGTCTCCTACCGTGATGCTGATTTCGACTTTGGGGTGCAGGCTTGCCATGCCTTCAAGCACGGCGGGCAGGACGTTGCTTGCCAAGCCCGTATAGCAGCCCAACGAAACCGGCCCCTTCAGTTCGCCGCGGATCTCACCCAATCCGTCTGCCAGTGCACTAGCCTCTCGAAGCAGTTCCCTGGCCCGCTTCGCGAAGTGGCGCCCAGTCGGCGTCAGGTGCATGCCCCTGGCCTTCCTCCGGATGCACAGTTGTTCCCCCAACGCTGCCTCCAGCTCGCTGATGGCATGCGAGAGCGCGGATTCGGAGATGTGGAGCTGTTGTGCCGCGGATCCCAAGGTGGTGTGTTCCGGCAGCGCGGCGAAGAGTTCGAGCTGACGAAACGTGAATTTCGGCACGAATATCACTTCTCCTAAAGAATCGAAATACTTCCGCTGATATTCGCAGTTTACTAGAGAAAGGTTGCCTGTGACACTGATTACACAAGGAAGTGCCAGCAGGACCGGCTACACAACGACGTGCCAGTAGGAGTAAGACAACAATGACGACACAAGCCGGACAGTGCCCCTTCCGCGGGAACTCGGCGACCCGAAGCGATGACACGGCCTCAGTGCGCGGCAGTAGCGATCAAGCTCGTACCACCGCTTCGCAGGGCGCCGCCGACTACCCCGTGGCGGACTGGGTTGACGTGGCTGAACTTGGATCGGATCCCTACCCGACCTTTGCCCGGCTGCGGGCAGAGTCGCCGGTCGCCTGGGTTCCGCAGCTTAATAAGTTCCTCGTCACTAACTACGCCGGTTGCCACACGGTGGAACAGGATCAGGAGATCTTCAGCGCCAACGTCTCCGGCGCAACGATGACCCGGGCCATCGGCGCCCGGCCGATGCTCCGCAAGGATGATCCGGAGCACTCGGCAGACCGGGCACCGGTAAATCCTGTTCTTCGTCCCAAGTCCATCAAGGAAGTCTGGGGCCCGGTTTTTGAGCGCAACGCCGAAACCTACCTTGAGAAAGTCGCCGAGATCGGGCCGGAGGAGGCGGACCTGAACCGGGACTATGCCGCGCCCGTGGCCTCGCAAAACCTCATTGACCTGCTGGGGCTGAAGGATGTTTCGGTCGAGCAGGTACGCCGCTGGTCCCACGACTTCATCGCTGGCATGGGCAACGTCCTGGACGATCAGTCGATCTGGGACCGGTGTGACTCCTCGACCGCGGAAGCCGACCTCTTGCTCGAGGAGTTGATCCCCTACTACCGGCAGAAGCCGGATGCCTCGATGGTGTCCGCGTTCGCAAACAGCGGGCTGCCAACCTCGAACGTCACGGCCAACGTCAAGCTGACCATCTCCGGCGGAATGAACGAGCCCCAGCACATGGTCACCAACATGGTCTGGGCCCTCAGCAACCACGATGAACAGCGCGCGCAGGTCCTCGCCGACCCCTCGTTGTGGGCGACGGTGTTTGACGAAGCTGTCAGGTGGCAATCGCCGATCGGGATGTACCCGCGCGAAACGACGCGGGAAACCGTCCTCGAAGGGGTCCGGATCCCCGCCGGCGCCGGTATCGGCGTGGTCGTTGCATCCGCCAACCACGACGCCGCACACTTCGGAGACTCTGCAGCAGACTTTGATATCCACCGGCCAAAGCGCCCTCACCTAGCTTTCGGCAGCGGCGTCCACCTCTGCGCCGGGCACTGGGCCGCAAAGACCTCCATCGGTCAGATTGCTGTACCGATGGCCTACAAGCGCTTTCCAGGGCTGCGCGTAGACGAACGGCGGAATGAAAGCTGGGACGGCTGGGTCTTCCGCGGCCTGACCAGCCTGCCCGTCACCTGGAACTAAGAGCACCACCAAATACCAAGGAGCAACGATGCCTACCGTCACCTACACCCAGCCAAACGGCACCCAGCAAACCCTCCAGGTCCAGAGGGGGACAACACTGATGCGCGCCGCCGTTAGCAACGGCATCGAGGGCATTATCGGCGAATGCGGCGGGCAGGCCATGTGCGCCACATGCCACGTCTACGTACGGCCGGAATATGCCGAGGCGCTGCCCGAGATCAGCGACGCCGAAGACGAAATGCTCGACTGCGCCACCGCGGAGCGGATGGACAGCTCACGTCTGGCCTGCCAGATCAAAATCGACGCAGAACTGTCAGAGATTGTCGTCGACATCCCTGCCGGCCAACTCTAGAAGCGGGGCCAAGACATGAGCGTTGTCATCATTGGCGGCGGACAGGCCGGCCTGCAGGTCGCCGATACCTTGAGGACCGAGGGGTACGAAGGCACGATCCACGTGATCGCAGAGGAATCCGGACTGCCCTACCAGCGCCCGCCGCTGTCCAAGGACTACCTGGCCCCGGCCCAGGAGCCGGATCCCTTGCCACTACGCGGCGCGTCTTTTTTTGAGGACAAGAGCGTCACACTCCATGAAGGCGTCCAGGCACTCGCCATCGACCGGGCGAAACGGAAGGTCAAGCTCACCGAAGGTTCACTCGACTACGACCACCTCGTCTTCGCGACCGGCGCCCGAAACAGGATGCTGAACTGCCCGGGCGCATCCCTGCCCGGCATCCATGGACTGAGAACCCTGATAGATGCAGAGGCGCTGCACGCGGCGCTGCCCACCGCCCGCAACATCGTCATCATCGGTGCCGGATTCATCGGACTGGAATTCGCCGCCGCCGCCCTGGCCCACGGATGCGACGTGACCGTACTGGAATTCGCGCTTCGCCCGATGGGACGTGCCCTGACCCCCGTCATGGGTGAGTGGTTCGCAGCCGCCCACCGCTCACAAGGCGTCGACCTGCGACTTGGCGAAGGCATTGACCGCTTCGAGCCCGGCGCGGACGACCGTGTCGGAGCCGCAGTGTCCACCACAGGGGCTTCCTATCCTGCTGATCTGGTCCTCGTAGGCATCGGCGTGCAGCCCAACGACACCCTGGCCTCGGACGCTGGCCTCGAAACCAGCAACGGCATCGTTGTCGATGAAACGCTGCGCACAGCGGACCCTGCCGTTCTGGCGATTGGCGACTGCGCTAGTTTTCCTAGCGCACGCCCAAGTCCGTCTGCGTCTGGAGTCGGTCCAGAATGCCACCGATCAGGCCCGTCATGCCGCACGCACGATCCTAGGGGCTGAACACCCCTACACGGAGCTGCCTTGGTTCTGGTCCACACAGGGCCCATACCGGCTGCAGATGGTAGGGCTCGCACGATCCGATGATGACATGCTGGTCCTGGGTGATCAGGCGGCAGCAAAGTTCTCCGTCCTCTGCTTCAGGGACGGCGTCCTCACGGCTGTGGAATCGGTCAACGTGCCCGCGGACCATATGGCTGCCCGCAAACTACTCGCCGCCGGCACGGGCATCACCCGCGACCAGGCAGAAACCGAGGGGTTCACCCTGAAGGCCGCTGCCAGCACCCCATTAGTCCCAGTAGTCGCCTGACACGGATTACCCGTCACCGCCCAACAAATCTCCCGTGATCATGGTGATCATCCTGATTTCAAGGGAGACGGATTTTGTCAGCACAAAGAAGAGCGCAGCCCTGCGATGTGGGTGCCGCTGGTGGCCGCAATGAGTTGAACTGGCTGATTTCCGGGTGTGTACGAAGTACACACTCTAGGCTTCGGACTGCGTCGTATGTGGGTCGGATCGGGCCGGATTCCGCATGTTTCCTGGGGACCCCAGTGTTTGCGGGGGAGGGAATGCAGTTCGAGTCCCACCTCGGGCACGTGTTTTCCCTGTTCAGGGGCCTGTGGGCCTCTGAGTGTGTACGAATCTCCCTTTATGGGCCCCTGCGGGGCCCATTTTTGTTGGCGGCCGTTGCGGTCTGGCGGCTCTTTCTCGTGACTTGGACAGCGGTGTTGCTGTGTACTCCTTCATGGCCGGGTGCGCTTGGAACTGCATGACTAGCGGTGACTTGGGATAAAGTCCCCCTGGTCATTCCCGTCGGCAGCCGATTCTTGGGAAACTCTCGTCATGTACTCAAGCATCGGGTGGGGACCGGTGTCAGCCTCAGAAGTCGTCTGCACGGGATGTCCGAAGTCGTTTTCACCCGGACCAGCCCGGGTCCACGCCATCGTCGGGATCAACAAGGTTAGGCGGCCCGTCGGGCGAAGGAGCCTGAATTCCCGTCCGGACTGAACCAGGCTGCGGGCGCTGTGGAGCCGGCCTTAGAGAACCTTGGAGTGCAAGCCGGAGCGGTCCCGCCCAAGGCGCTCAGCGGCCCAGTTGCATTCTCGCCGCAGGAACGTGCCCGCGCCATGCGTAATGTCGAGAAGGGTCGAGAGGGGTCATTTCGCGACCACGGAGGACAAGGCCGATAGGTCAGGCACAGCCTTCCTTTTTGAGGCGATCACAGGGCGTTTGAGGCCATCACAGGGCGCCCTCAAAGTCAACCACGGCCTAGCGGCTGACGAACCGTCAATTTGGGCGATGAGTTTTGCGAGGGCTGCCTGCCTATCGGCAGCGAACTCTTGGTTGGCACCTGCACAGTTGGTCGCACTGGGGGCGCCCACCGTCCCTAGTGAGTCACAGTGGCTGAGCTGATAGGGCTCCTGGGCGGTCAGGTTCCCCTGGGACCGATCTTCAACGCTGAGGACATCTTCCACGATCCACACTTCGCCTCCCGGGAATGCTACCGACAGTCGAGCACCCCGGCACGGGCGGGCAGACGACCGTCGCGGGCCCTGTCGCAAAGCTGACACGCACGCCGGCATCCGTGCACTCCCGAGCTACGGAGTAGAGGACTTCGCCGACCTCGACGCTGCCGGCGCCACCCTGCTGGCCACCACCATCACACGACGGTAGGCAGACGATATGAAAATCACCAGCATCGAACCTGTCCCTGTCTCCACCCCGCTGAAGCGCGCATTCCACATGCCGGGTACGGAATTTACCCACATCCATAGCGTCCTTCTCAAGATCTTCAGTGAAGACGGCTACGTAAGAATCGGCGACGCCGACGAAACCAACCTGGTACCGCTGAGAGACCCAGGATTCCATCATGGCGATGATCGGTCAGTACATCGCCCCACAGTTATTCATCGCCCAGGACCCCCTGAACATTGAGAAGATTGTGGGCCAGATGGATACCTTCGTCCGCGACAACAATCAGTCAAAGGCCCTCGTGGGCTTTGCCCTGCACGACCTCAAGGGCAAAGTTCCCAACGTACCCGTATACCAGCTGCTCGGGGGGAAGAATGCCGAAGCGTCAGAACAAGGCTGGGTTGCCGGTGCAGGCGCCGAAGAGGAGATGGCAGGCGAGGCCAGGCGCGCGCTGGATGCCGGTTTCTCCCTCATCAAGATCAAGAGCCGAGCCAACGCGAGAAAGACGTGCGGAACGTTGCCAGCGGCTGGCTTCGCCTACCCGACTGGCTTTGCAGTGTGGCCGTCGAAGGTGCTGTCGGATACGGGCAACCTGTGGCGTGGAGCTTTCCACTCGGGCGAGCGTGCGGTCTTCCTTCATAATCATTCCCGGTCCGTGGCTGCCTGGAGAAACCGTCTGCGCCCATTGGGACCTCAGGAATCACCACGATGATTGGGGAGGCGCCAGCTAAAGTCCAAGCGGCTGCATCGTCGAGTCCGCGGGCCGTGTGTGGTAAGCGATCCCGCGCGGGGACAGCACTTGTTCGATGCCGGAGATCATTCCCCCTATGAGGCCGGCGTCGTTTCCGAGCTCGCTGTGCACCAGTGAGAGATTGCGGGTGGCAAGTGGCTGGGCCTGTTGGTAAACAACGCTTCTAATTTGGGCAAGGACGTCTTCCGTACACTGCGTAATCGCACCCGCCAACACGATGCGGGCCGGGTTGCAGAAATTGACCAGGTCCGCAACTGCCTGCCCGACTATTGTGGCGCTTTCTCGCACCACGCTCACAGTCGTGGGATCCCCCCGTACGAGCAGATCGATGAGTGCTCCTTCGCTCACTTGCGTATTGCGGAGTCTTGAGACCCGTTCCGCCATAGCGCCGAGCGATGCAACTGCTTCGAGGCATCCGTGGTTTCCGCAGCGACAGAGCGAATCCCGCATGTCGGAGACCTTATTGTGCCCGATGTCGGCGGCTGCGCCATCGGCCCCATGCAGCAGAAGCCCGCTCTCGCTGACGAACCCACCGCCTATGCCTGTGCCGATGCTGATCATCAGTAAGGGCAGGAACTGTCCGCGGTAGGAGCGAGCTTCTCCTAGGGCCATTAGATTTACGTCGTTGTCGACGATGACGTCGCAGCCGAAGCGTTGAGCAAAGTAGCCGCAGACGCCGACTCCATCCCAGCCGGGCATGAGCGGAGGGCGGACGGCCATACCAAGTTTGGCATCGACGGGGCCCGGCAGCCCGATGGAAATGACGAGGGCATCCTTCCCGGTCAGCGCGTTATTGGCGAGCATCGATTCGAACGCCTTATGGATAGCACCCAGATGCTGGTCCGGACCGTCGTCGACGGACATGGAGAGCTCATCCCTTGCGACAATCTGCTTGTCCAGCGTTGTGACCGCCAGTCTCGTCGTCCGGGTGGACACGTCCGCAACCAGGATGACACCCTTGCCTGCACTGACCCTGAACGCCTGCGCCGGACGCCCTCTGCTGCTTTGGGGTCCAAGGCCAGCGTCTTCAATCAGATCGTGATCGAGCAGGACACTGAGGTGATTTTCGACGGTGGACCGGGCCAGCCCTGTCGCTTTCACGAGGTCCGTGCGAGTGGTGTCGCTGCCGTCCGCGATGAGCCGCGCGACAACACTTCGTGCGACTACTGCGTCAGGAGCCAGATTTTGTTCCTGATGCAGTAGCCCGACTTCCGTCCACAGCGAACCCATGATGCTCCTTGCATTCGATGGCCATATTTATGTAGAAAAAATAATAAATCAGGCACATTTTTCTTGTTGAGTAGCTCTCTTAGAGTAACTGCATTGGCTAATTCAGCGGTAGACACAGAAGTCTACGGAGGCCAGCGATGCATGGAGGCATAAATGGGAGCCCGTCTCGAGGTGAAAAACCTTTCCAAGCACTTCCTTGGGGTTCAGGCGTTGGAGGATGTCAGCTTCGAACTCCACCCCGGTCAGGTACTGGCGTTGATCGGAGAAAACGGGGCCGGAAAGTCGACGCTTATCCGGATCTTGTCCGGAGCGCACCAGCCGGATTCCGGCGAGGTCACCATCAACGGCAGACCGGTTCAGATTCACGGCCCCAAGGACTCCGAAGCCCACGGGATCGCCACGGTCTATCAGGAGTTGAATCTTTTCCCGGACCTCACAGTGGCGGAAAACCTGGTGTTCGGGGCATACCCCCGCAAGGGCGTAATCGACTGGAAGGCCGCTAAGCGCGAAGCGCGGGATTTTCTGGGAGGCCTTGGACTGAACGTCGACGTCGACCGTAAGGTGCGTCAGTTGAGCGTGGCGGAAAAGCAGATGCTTGAGATTGCCAAGTCGCTGCACCGCAATGCCCAGGTTCTGATTCTGGATGAGCCGACCGCAGTGCTCGGGGGCGACGATGTGGATCATCTGCTGCAGCTGATCCATGGGCTAAAGGAACGCGGCGTTAGCATCATCTTCGTGTCTCACCGGTTGGAAGAGGTCTTCGACCTAGCCGACCGCTACATCGTCCTGAAGGACGGAAGGCTGACCGGGGCCGGAAAGATCTCAGAGACCGATCACGACGACCTCGTTTCCAAGATGGTGGGCAGAAACTTCACCCGAGGGGTGCGCGAGGTTTCGGCAGTACTCGGAGCGACGGCTCTAGAGGTCAACAAACTTTCCCGCGAAGGAGTATTGAACGACATCTCCTTCCATGTCCGGTCCGGAGAGGTCGTGGGGGTCGCAGGCCTGCGGGGCGCAGGACGTACGGAACTGGCCAGGGCTATCTACGGAGCCGACCCCTACACAAGCGGTGAAGTCCTCGTCAACGGCCGCAGGCTCAAAGGGGGAAGGCCGCTTGAGGCCATCGACGCCGGAATCGGCTTGGTCCCGGAAGAGCGTAAAACCCAAGGCCTGTTTACGGCGTTGTCGACGGCCATGAATATCCCCCTTGTCAGCATGCTCAAGAATCGCAGGACCGGAGTCTCCCCAGGCCGGGACCGGAAGCTGGCCCGGAGTTACGTGGAGAAACTTCGCATCAAACTCGCAGACGTTGCTTCCCCCGTTGCCACACTGTCAGGCGGAAATCAGCAGAAAGTCGTTCTCGCGAAGTGGCTGGAGGCGGGGGTGGACGTGCTGATCCTCGATGAGCCAACCCGCGGCATCGATATAGGGGCGAAGCAGGAAATCTACGAACTGATCCACGAACTGTGCCGCCAAGGCCTGGCCATCATCGTGATCTCCTCGGAACTGCCCGAGGTCCTGGCGCTCAGCAACCGCATTCTCGTGATGTATCACGGCGAGGTCGCGGCCGAGCTCGAAGGCGCAACAGCTACCGAAGAACAAATCATGTTTTACGCCGTTGGAGGTAAATAGTAGTGTCAACCCAAACGCGACCGGGAACCGGGCTCAACAGGCTGTCCCTGAAACTGCGCAATAACTGGCTGTCGATCCTCATCCTGTTGGTCGTAGTGGCCGCTGTAGCGGTGATGGTGCCTTCCTTCTTCCAGCCCAGCAACATGCTCAACGTCGGGCGCCAGTCCGCCATCGTCGGGATAATTGCTGTCGGGATGACATTCGTCATCCTCACTGGCGGCATCGACCTCTCGGTAGGTTCCATCCTTGCTTTGTCCGGCGTCACGACAGCAATGCTGATAAACAATGGGCTGATCGTTCCGCTGGCCATCATCGCCGGCATACTCGTCGGAGTAGCAGCTGGCATTGTGAATGGAATTGGCGTTGCAGTCCTCAAGGTGCAGCCGTTCATCATGACACTGGCCACGATGGTCGCTATCCAGGGCCTTTCGCTGCGCTTCACGGATGGGGGCCCGAAACAGTTCTCGAACCGCGAACCGTTCTTCAACTTCATCGGAAGCGGGAGCTTCCTCGGCATCCCGGGGCCCTTCATTGTTTTCCTGCTGATCGCGATCGCCGGCATTCTTGTCCTGCGCTACCTTGCCTTCGGACGATACATCTACGCCATCGGCGGCAGCATGGAAGCCGCACGGCTCTCAGGCGTCCGGACCACCCGCACGATTGTGCTCGCCTACTCCATCAGCGGCCTTTGTGCAGGCCTGGCCGGCGTCATGACCGCGGCCCGCCTGGGTGTCGGGGACCCGACGGCCGGCAGCCTGTCCAACCTCGATGCCATTACCGCCGTCGTGATCGGCGGGACCAGCTTGATGGGTGGCATCGGCGGCGCCGTAGGAACAGTCTTCGGCGCCATCCTGCTGGCCATACTTTCCAACGTAATGAATCTCCTCGGGATATCACCCTTCGACCAGCAGATCGTCAAGGGTGCCGTCATCGTAATCGCCGTCCTCGTTGCAGCAAAAGCAACCGTCCGGCGATTCAAAGAGCGACGCACAGATGCCCCCAAGGCAGCGACCAGCCAACACGCGACCATCATGGTCGCCCCGGCAAGTGAGTCAACACCCCGGCACGACGAACACCCTTCGACGTTGGTCGAACGCACCCCGTTCAACTGAGCAAAACCCCCAACCGCCACAAGACCTTTAACCACCAACCTGAAAGTGAGAATGCAGTGATGCACGCCTCAAAGCGCCACACACGGTCTGTTCTTGGCATGGCCACCGTGGGCCTCGCCGTTGCCCTGTTTGCCTCCGCCTGTACCGCACCGGCCGGTGCCACGTCGTCGAACGAAACAGTCGGCAACAAACTGGCACCAAGTATCTACTGCGGGGATACCTGCAAAACCCAGCTCGAACTAAAGGCCGATCCGGCCGGAGTCAATTGCAAAGTCGGCGTCTCCTGGAGCAGTGCCTCCTTCCCTTACGGAGCGAAGTCAACCCAACAGATTCCTGAATTCGCGAAAGCCTTCTTCCCGAACATGAACGTCACAGTCAGCGACGGACGCGGAGATGCGACCAACCAGTCCAACCAGGTCTCAGAAATGATCGCCCAAGGCATCAAGGTCCTCATCCTCTCGCCCCAGGACGCCAACGCCCTCGCCGGAGTTGCGAAACAGGCCACCGCCGCCGGCATCAAGGTAATCGCCGCCGACCGCCAGGTTAACGCAGACGTTTCCACCTACATTGGCTCCGACAACGCCGAAGCCGGCCTTGTCGACGGGAAGGCCGTAGCCGCGGCTCTCGGCGGAACCGGAAGCGTCGTAGAACTGTCCGGAAGTCTCGGAGCCTCGCCGACGATCGCCCGTGCCGAAGGATTCCGCAAGGGCCTGGAAGGGTCGAAGGTGGAGATCATCGCGTCCCAGACAGCCAACTACGACCGGGCCACGGGCCTGAAGGTCATGGAAGACCTCCTGCAGCGTTTCGGCGTCGGCAAGATCCAGGCCGTGTACGCCCACAACGACCAAATGGCCTTCGGTGCCATCCAGGCAATCAAGGAAGCAGGGCGCCAAGGCGAAATCAAGGTCTTTGGCATCGACGGCGAGGCTGAAGCCCTGGACCTCGTCAAGGACGGAAGCTACGCGGCCACCGTAGGCTACCCGCTCGTGGTCAAGGAATCGGTCATCGCCGCCGCCAAGCTCTGCTCCGGCGAGCCCGTCGATGCCCGCATCAAGCTCGACTCCACCCTCATCGATGGGAAGAACGTCGACCAGTACGTCGGCAAGGCCCCCCAGTAGACCCCCATCAAGTCAAAAGGAAAATCATGAAAATCTCTTACAACACCTGGGCCTACTCGAGCTTCTTTGTCTGGGTCCCCTCCTACACCCTCGAGGAGACCATCAAACGGATCGCCAAACTGGGCTACGACGGCATCGAGATCGGCGGTGCAGCCCCGCACGCCTACCCGGCCTACCTTGGAGCCGAACGGCGGGCCCAGATCAAAGACCTCCTCGACGAACACGGCCTGTCGCTTTCCAGCATGCTGCCTGCCCCTTCGGGCGGACCCGGAAACAACCCTGCGTCGCCGTACATCGAGGAACGCCGCGCCACCATCGAGCACTACGTCGAGCTGGCCGAACTCACCGCCCAGTGGGGCGGCAAGACCTTGATCTACCTGCCCGGCTGGATGATCTTCGGCACCAGCCGCAGGCAGGCCTGGGCATGGACCCGTGAATGCCTCACCGAGATCGCCGACCGGATCGCGCACACGGGCGTCACCCTGGTCATTGAGCCCACCTCGCACGACACAAACCTCTGTGAAAGCGCCGACGACGCCATCGAACTGATGGAAGACGTCAACCGGGACAACGTCAAACTCATGTTCGACACCTTCCACGTCATGTACCGCCGCGAGGTCAACACGGACTACGTCTACAAGATGGGCGACAACCTGAAGCACATCCACATCTCTGACAACGACCGGCTGCCTCCGGGCAAGGGCATCGGTGACTGGCCGGCCTTGGTCGACGCCATGCTGGACATCAAGTTTGATGGGTACCTGACGATGGAAACCGGCTTCCACCAGCGCGGGATTGAGCCGGACGAGGACGCGCGGTCAGGCATCGACTTCCTACGCCCGCTCGTGGAGGAACGCAAGAAGCTGCGCCTGGGCGCGCAGGTATAGGAGGGCGACGTAGATGGCGTCGAAGTTTGTGCTCGACTTTCCCCTGATGTTCCTCAACCGCGAGGAAGCAGCAGTGATTGACGCCCTTGTGGGCCAGATCATCCCGTCCGAGCCCGGCTCGCCGGGGGCCAGCGAGGCAGGAGTAACGGAATACATCGATAAGGCTCTGGCCGGATTCCTCCGGGAGCTGCAGTCCCTGTACCGCAGCGGTCTGATCGCATTGGCGGAGTTCACGGCGGGCATTACCGAGGGACGGTTCCACGAACTGGCCGACGGGCAGCAGGAAGAGATCGTCCGCCAGCTGGCTGAGCTGAGCGAAAGGGATCCTTCGGACTTTGCAGGCCAGTTCTTCCGCATCGTCCGCGAACACACGGTGCAGGGATTCTTCGGCGACCCGGCCTACGGCGGAAACCGGGAGCTGGTCGGCTGGGAACTGGTCGGTTTTCCCGGGGCCCAGTGGGGGTACACGGCCGAGCAGATGGCTCCGGACTTCGACACCCGGACCATTCCGATGCTGACCATCAAGGATCTTTACTCCCGTATTGGAGGAGCACAATGAGCGAGAACTTCGACGCCATCATCGTAGGCATGGGGTCCACAGGTGGAATCCTGGCCGAGCAACTGACCAAAGCCGGCCTGAAGGTGCTTGGCCTGGACAAGGGCCAGGACTACACCGAGGAAGATTTCGCCATCAAGCAGGACGAAATCAGGTACTACCAGCGGGGCGCCATCGTCGCGGGCGTGAACGTGGACCCGGTGACCTGGCGTGCCTCCGACAGCGAGACGGCCCGCGTCCTTCCGTGGTCCGCCGGTGCCTTGGGCAACGATGAGCCCCTGTACGGCCTGCCGTCCATTGGAACCGGTGGCGGGACCCTGCACTGGGGCGCCGCCGCCTACAGGTTCCGGGAAGCCGACTTCCGGATGAAGAGCGCCATCGCTGAACGTTTCGGCGCCCAGGCGCTGCCGGAGGGCTCCACACTGGCGGACTGGCCCATCAGCTACGCTGACCTGGAGCCGTACTACGACCGGGTGGAATACGAGCAGGGCATCTCCGGGCTGGGCAACACCGGCGGGGTGATCCCCGAGGGCGGTAACCCGTTCGAACCGCCGCGCAGCAGGGACTACCCGATGCCGCCGGTCACGCAGGGACCCGGGGACGTACCCTTCGTCGCGGCGACCAAGCGGCTGGGCCTGCACCCTTTCCGCCAGCCGCTGGCCATCAATTCGCAGGAATACAAGGGGCGCCCCGCTTGCGTGAACTGCGGCTTCTGCCACGGCTACCCGTGCCACGTCAAGGCTAAGTCCACCACGCAGGTCACGTCGGTGCCGGCCGCCAAGGCCACCGGCAACCTGGACCTCCGGCCCCTGAGCCGGGTTCTGCGGATCAACCGGACCGCCGACGGCAAGCGCGCCACCGGCGTGAGCTACCTCGACAGCACAGGCGTGTACCGGGAGGCGACTGCCGACACGGTCATCCTCACGGCCTATTCCCTGGAGAACGTCCGTCTGCTGCTGCTCTCGGACATCAATAGCAACGGTCAGGTGGGCCAGCACTTCATGACCCACAACTTCGGCTGGTTCACTTCCATCCTTCCCGAGCTGACCAACCCGTTCCTGGGCACGTTCAACGCCTCCAGCGCGGTGGATGACTTTACGTCCGAACTTGTCCCGGACAATGATCTGGGAGTCCTCTGGGGATCTCCCATCATCAGCGTCGTCGGGGACCTTCAGCCCATCGAGGCCTACCACAACATGGATCCCCGGACCCACAAGTGGGGCCTGAACCTCAAGCACTGGCTGCGGGACAACTACACGCACATGCACCGTATGTACTCCCAGACCACGAACTTCCCGTACGCGCGCCATTATGCCGACCTGGATCCGACCATCAAGGACCGCTGGGGCCAGCCGGCGCTGCGCATCACCCATGACTGGGATGATCACGACGCGAATTCGGTCACGCTGATGGGCCGCTACAAGGAGAAAATCGCCCGCGAGATGGGGGCGAAGGATTACTGGATGGATTCGCCCCGGCCCCCTTATCACCTCTCAACGCACGACGTCGGGGTTCACCGGATGGGCGAGGATCCCGCCAGGTCTGTGACAGACATCTATGGCCAGGTCCACGAGTGCGAGGGGTTGTACGCCATTGGCGGCGGCCAGTTCGTCAGCTATGGCGGCTACAACCCGAACCAGACCATCCAGGCGTTGGCGTACTTCAGCGCGGAACACCTGCTCAAGAAGCTGGGCGTGGACGGCGCGGACACGGGGCTCCTCCGTGCATCATGACCTCTCCGCCGGGCCCGTGGATCCGTCCGCTCCGCCCAGGTTCGCCGGCAAGGTGGCGTTTGTCACGGGCGGGGCACGCGGGCAGGGCCGGAGCCATGCTCTGCGCTTGGCACGTGAGGGGGCCGATATCGCCCTGGTGGATCTAGGATCCGCGGGCCAGGTGAACGATCCGGATTACAACACCGCCACCAGCGCGGACCTGAAACAGACCCGGGAAGACGTCCTCGCTCTAGGCCGGCGTTGCGTGTCCTTCGAAGTAGACGTGCGCGACTATGACCGTCTTGCCTGGGCGGCGGGAGACACCGCCGCCCGGCTAGGCGGGCTCGATTTTGTCATTGCCAACGCTGGCATCACTGACGGGTTCCACCGCACGTGGGAGTTGCCCGTCGAGAACTGGCAAACGATGATCGACATCAATCTCACGGGAGTCTTCTACACCTGCAAGGCGACCGTGCCGCATCTGATCGAGCGCGGAGCGGGTTCGGCCCTGGTGCTGATCAGCTCCGGGGTTGGCCTGAAGGCAGTCCCGCAGCTGGCCCACTACGTCGCCGCGAAGATGGCCCTGCGAGGCTTGAGCACTTCACTGGCCCAGGAGCTGGGGGAATACGGCATCCGCTGCAACACCGTCCTTCCCGGGGGCATCAACACGGAGATGACGACGGCGATGGTGGAACTAAACCATATCCCCCGGGAACAACTGTTGGCGGGCTTCCGCGCCGGGCAGTTGATCAACACCGATCTGGAAGTCGCGGATACCACCGCGGCCGTCCTGTGGCTGCTGTCCGACGAAGCACGCCTGGTCACCGGTCTGGAAATGACCGTGGACGCTGGCGAGAGCAAGAAATAACCACTCATAACATCAGAAAGGGGCACGCTGTGTCATCTTCAAAGGTCCTCAAAGTCGGCATCGTCGGCCTGGAATTCGGCGCCGAATTCATCCCCATTTATCAGCAGCACCCGAACGCTGAAATGTACGCGATCTGCCAGCGCACCGAATCCAAATTGAACGAGGTCGGGGACCAGTACGGCGTCGAGGTCAGATACACCGACTACGACAAAATGCTGGCCGATCCCAACATCGACGTCATCCACATCAACACTCCTCTCCAGCTGCACGCCGATCAGGTGGTCGCAGCCCTGGAAGCCGGAAAGCATGTCGGCTGCACCATACCTATGGCCACTTCCGTGGAGGACTGCAAGCGCATTGTCGACGCCCAACAGCGGACCGGGCTGACGTACATGATGATGGAGACCACCCTCTACAGCAGGGAATTCCTTTACCTCCAGGAGCTCTACCGGACGGGAGCCCTCGGGAAAGTCCAGTTCCTTCGCGCCTCCCACCATCAGGACATGACAGGCTGGCCATCCTACTGGGATGGCATGCCACCCATGTATAACGGCACTCACGCCATCGGACCCACCCTTGGGCTAGGCGGAAACCAAGCCGAGTACGTCCAGTGCCTGGGTTCGGGCAGCGTCTTCGACCGGATGAAGGCTCAATACGGTTCTCCGTTTGCCATCGAATCCACGCACATCAAATTCCTTAATAGCGATACCGGCGCAGAAGTGACAAGGCATCTTTGGGCCGTGGCTCGCGAATACCGCGAAAGTTTTGACGTATACGGGTCCATCCGCTCTTTCGAATGGGCGCAGACAGAAGACGCAGCCCACGTTCTCTACCTCGGCGAAAAGCCCGAACATATCACGGTCCCCGACTTCGCCGACCGTCTCCCCGAACCGATTCGACATTTCACAACAGCCGGGGTATATACGGCCGGGGGCGAATCGGAACACCGCTCCTTCGTTCAGGGAGGAGGCCACGGAGGCTCTCACCCCCATCTGGCCGACCGTCTGCTGCAAGCTGTCCTTGGCGAGGCAGCTGCATTCCCGAACGCCGTCCAGGCCGCGAACATCACGTGCTCCGGCATCCTCTCCCACGAATCTGCGATGCGCGGCGGGGAACGCGTGTTTCTTCCCGAGTGGACTCTAACGGACGCTAAGCCAATCGTTGTCGAACTTGACCAGGACGTCCGACCCCCGTGGGCTAAGGAATACGCGTTGACCCTCTAGCGGGGGAGCGCTCCGTGCCGCCGGCCGATTCTGAGGACAATGCGCCTTTTCTTCGGAGCTGCCGGCGGTCGCGTGTTCACGATTCGACGGAAGGTGCTGGCCGCGGTCGGTATCAATCCGACTGCTTTGAACGGGTGCCACCTCGCCGGCACGACAGGAGAAAAGTAATGATGAATCTGCCCAGCAAGGCGGTGATTCCGAAGCCTGTGACAGGCAGCGAATTCCACGTGGGGGAGCACGGTCCTGAGCGCCGCCACCCCTCATGGGCAGGACTGAACGAACACACTCCTGAAGTAAATGTACGGGCAGCGAAGTTCGGTCCCATTCCGGTGTGCATGGAGCTGAATCTGAGCGGAATGGCCACGCTCAGGCACCACGTGGAAAATCTGTTGTCGCTGTGGTGCTCCGCCGCAGATGCCGGTGACTGCGGTCTGCTCCGCGAGCTACTCGGAGTCGCTTCCCCATGTATGGATAACGAATGCTTCACACCTGGTTCAGCAGGCATGTCGGAATTTCCCTTTCAGTATCCGCAGGGACCGGACAAGTCCACGCGGGTATTTTCGAATCTCCGTGTATGGCGCGATAGCGATTTTGGATACTACTCCGCAACTGTCCAGACATGGACGCTTGGTTCGGAGTTGGTCTGCACTGACTTCAGTTCCTGCGAAGGCCGCCTCAAGGCCGGACCGCAGGTGTGGAGATGGGACCAACACCGAGTAAGAACCATTGGAGAACCCCAGGAGGTTCCGTTTTGACCAAACAGCTGCCGCGGCTGCACCAGAATAACGGGCAAACCATTCCTCAAATTGGACTGGGCGTCGACGGCACCGGAAACGAGGTGGCGGCCGCAACAATCGAGAGCGCACTGGGACTCGGCTACCGCAGCATCGATACCGCTGCGTTCTACGCAAACGAGCCGGGAGTCGGCGAGGGGATCCGACGCTCGGGTGTGCCTCGCGACGAAGTCCACGTCACGACGAAAATCTGGGGTGATAGCCACGGCTCCGAAACTGCAGTAGCGGCATTTGAACGGAGCCTGGCCGCTCTCGGTCTGGACTACGTCGATCTTTACCTGATTCACTGGCCTCATCCACAGCAAGACAGGTACGTGGAGACATGGCAGACGTTGGAAAAGATTCTTGCTGAAGGACGGGCTAAATCGATTGGAGTGTCAAACTTCCAACCACACCACCTATCCCGCCTCTTCACGGAGACCTCCGTCAGGCCCGTCGTCAACCAGATTGAAGTACACCCCGGCTTCCAAAACGAGCGACTGCGTCAGTTCAACGCCGAGCACAACGTGCTCACTCAGGCCTGGTCACCTCTCGGTCGAGGCACAGTTCTCGGAAACGCCAAGCTCGAGGCGATCGCACGGAAGCATTCCAGAAGCCTGGTCCAGGTGGTCCTTCGATGGCATGTGGAAATCGGCAACGTAGTGATTCCGAAATCCGTTACTCCCGCCAGGATCAAAGAGAACATCGATATCTTTGATTTCCAGCTAGATGCCAATGACCACGCCGTGATCCGATCCCTTGAAAGCGGGAGACGGACCGGCGACGACCCAGACGACTTCGGCTAGGGAGTTCAACACACATACAAACATGGTGCACAGTCGCACCGCCGCGACAAGCTACCCAGAGTGCGGGGCCCTCTTTTCACCTCAAACTCTTCGGCGGCCGCCGGTACGTGGGAGTGAGTGAGGAACCAGTGGCAGCTCTTGAGCGCACCACAATCGAAAACACAAGGAGGATAGACCCGTGAGAACCACCATTGACCTCCCAATCGCAGTCAGTGTGACCGACCGTGCCAGCATGGAACGCCAGCTCGACCAAGCCGTGACCATCGCCAAGACGCAGGCGATGGTCGAAGGGCGCCAAGGCATTCTTGTCACGCGGTACGACTAAAGCTCCTTCACGGTCGACCTAAGTGAGACCGTGCCCTTCGGGCTGACCCGCGAACATCAGGACTGGTAAAGCAACCGCGGCGGTGCTGGTCCTCAACGCCGACAAGCGGAGGCACCGATTTACGCCAACTACTGGTGGGGCGGCGTATTCGAGACCGGCGAACGCCACTGCTTCACTTGCTGGAGTAGCCTCGGAGGCCATGCGCCGTCGGCCGGTTCTCGGTGATCGCTGGGTTCGAGTGGTTATGGGCGAAGGGCGGGGCGGACGACGCTCTCGTGGCGTGATCGTGTTTGCTGTCATGCCTCGCGCCGTAGTCGCGTAGTACTCCGAGGTTCAGCAGCATTTCGCGGGGCTCGCTGCGCTCGTCGATGACGTGCTCCGGCCAGCACCATAACGAACCATTGGAATCCTGATCTGCGCCAGCAATAACGACCACCCCGTCCTACGAGATCCTGCCCGCCGAGGTTCGAAAAGAACTCCCCAACGCGGACCCGCTCACGCGGCACTGGACTGAGCCGACGGACCGAAGGGGGATAGACCGGCCGTCGACCGTGGATAACTCTGAGTCATCCGCCTCGGCTCCGTGGCGAGCTGTCAGGCGACCGACCAGTCTGCGACCAGAATCCCTAAGTGGCAGGGACCAGAGGCCCCGGACTCGGAAGACTTCCCTGAGATCGAGTCCAGAGCACAGGGACGCACACCGACCCCAGACTCGGTTGACGAGACTCCTGCACGAAGTGATCGGTCCGGTATCAAAGAATGCACACTTTGGAACACAGCCGCACTTCTTTGCACGACCAACAACCGTAGGATTTTTGAAAGCGGTCACACAGCTTTCGACGGGGCAACTCCGGCCGGAAGGGTTGGGCCGTTCGTGCCGCCGAGGGCCGTCCCGCGACCCATAAAGACATTTCCGTGCCGCATGCGTGGCTCCGGTCCGGGGGGATGCCGGCCGCGAGAGCGAACTGCATATGAGTGCTATCAGAACAGGAACGACCCATGATCACCGTCGCCACCGGGCCTAATTATCACGTCACAGCAGACGAGCCCCAGTTGATCGCCGAACGCGTCGATGCCGCTGAGAAATTTGCTCGAGAAAGGGCCCTCAGGGAAGGCAAACACGGAATTCTCGTGACGCGCCATGGACCGACCTCGTTCACAGTAAATCTGAGCCCGGACGTTCCCTACGGAATCACTCAGGAACGCGATCTCGCCTAAGACCGAGACAGTGTCGTCAAGAACGATGTCCGGCCAGCCCGATCCTGGACATTCCCTGCCGCGTCACGGCTGCCGTAGGCCGACATCTGCCGATGCTGACCTACTACCGAATCGAGCACGGAAGAAGAAGAAGAAGACTCGCATGTCACCAGACGCGATACATCAGCGCAGTGCCCTCAAGACCGATGCAGCGGCATAACCCGTTCTTGGGACCATCACTTTGTCGACGCCCGACGATCACGTCTCCAGCGTCGACTGACAACGGCCAACCTCGGACAACACCGGGCGGTCGATGGTTGCTGGCCGTTCTGTCCCTCGAGTTCGTATCAACGCTGTCAATACTCCTGCCTCCCCAGTTTGGTCTTGAGCCGTGGAGCGGCCGTGAGGTCCCCACCAGAGTGTCCGCCCTCGCCTCCATCCTGCTCCTTCCGGTCGGCCTTCATGCCGCCTGGCGCCTTATTCGGCAACAGCACCGCGATCGGATCGAAGCGTCAACTACCGCCAGCCTCATGGACACAGTCCTGAGCACAACCCGTGAATGGCTGTGGGCAGTAGGAGCAGACGGTCGGTTCACCTTCTCCAGCCGCGCAAGTCGGGAACTATTAGGCTATGAGCCCTCCGAACTGGTGGGACGCCCGTGCAGTCTCATCATCGACCTTGCTGAACTCAAGACCGCCCGGAAACCAGATGCACGTGCGGGCCGCGAAGGGCTGTTGCTTTCCGCCCGCCAACGGGGTGGGCGGAGCCTGAACGTCGAGGTCGTCGGCCGCCGCCGATCCGACACGGACGGCCGAGTATCAGGATTCGAGGGAATCGCGCGGCCGCGGGACGTCTCCACGGCCCAGAGCCCGGCGAACCCGGAAATCACAGCCCGCCTCGATCGCCTGTTCGCCACCCGGGCACTGATCACGGCGTTTCAGCCCATCTCTCATTTGGGAACCGGCGAGATTGTCGGCGCCGAAGCGCTCACTCGCTTCGTCAGCTCTCCCTTCAGGTCTCCAGATCAATGGTTCGCCGAGGCGGATTCAATCGGACGTGGCCTCGAACTCGAATTCCTTGCCCTGGAAACGGCGATGCTCGCCGCAGCGGATCTTCCTGCCCACGTCTATATCGCCGTCAATCTCTCCCCATCGGCATGCCTTGACCCGAGGCTAAGTGACATCGTGAGGAATTCCGGTCTGAAACCCGGGCGAATCGTCGTGGAGCTGACCGAGCGCTCAGCCGTAGCTGACTACGCCCGTCTCGCAGCAGCTCTGGCCCCACTTAGAAGCGCTGGCCTACGCATAGCTATCGACGACGTCGGCGCCGGGTTCTCGTCCATGCGCCACATCCTTAGGCTCGGCCCAGAACTGATCAAACTTGACCGGACAATCGTGGCGGGAATCGACAACAGTCCCAAGCAGAGAGCCCTGTGCGCGGCGATGGTTAGTTTCTCCTCACAAATTGGGGCAAGGCTGGTCGCCGAGGGAATCGAAACCCATGCAGAACTGGCCACAGTTGCCGAGCTGGGCCTGAACACCGGGCAAGGCTACCTTTTGGGGCGACCATCTGTGCTTCCGGCGGACTGGTCCCATTGGAGACAGCGGAACCGGTCGTCAACGAGTGGAAATGACGATACCTAGGGCCGATCCCTCGGAGTCGGCCAGTCTGCCGACCAATGTTCCCACGACTATACGGAAAGTATTCAGATGACATCAGCTCCCGAAACCGTCCTTTGGACGATGCTTACAGGTGCAGACGCCGCCCGGGACCACATCCGCGGTGCTGCGGTTGAATCAGGTTTCAGGGCTACGTCCTTCGATGAGGACAGTATTAATATCGAGATACCATTTTCCCTCCTCAAGCGACGCCGAGCCGCGAGGCTTACCGCTACCGTACGGCCGTCCGCGCGTGGGGCAGAGGTAGCCTGGACAGCAGATTCCGGCCCGCTCAACCACGATCATCTGGCCAGCATCGAGGACAAGCTGCCCGAGGGTGTCATGTATTACCACGGGCTTGAGGACGCCGCGTTGAGGGCAGGACTCTCCTTGGGAGGACCAACCACGTTACGTGTCATCGTTCGCGCGCTGGCTCGAGACGAAACCGTCCGAGCTATCGGGATGGGGCACATGAATGAATCTGCCGGATACATCGTCCTCACGACCAGGCGCCTTCTCGTCATCGAAGCGTCCGGCCTCGGCTCGCGAACACTCCTTGATGCCCCGCACGGATCCATCGAAGCACTGTCGCTGGGGAAGAGGATCACCGGAGAGATCCTCCGGGTCGCCCTGTCCGCAGGCCCGATCGTAATTTCACGGCTCGGCCATGGGGAAGGCCACGGCATCGTCAAAATCTACAGGGAAGAAAGGAAGGAGCGGGCCCGCTTCGTACCCTCCTCCGTGGGGCACAGTGTGGCCCCGGGCCCCCGAAATCCATGACGGCAGAGTCCAGAGTCCCCTTCGATTGGACGCTGGTCCGGCGAACGTGCCGCATGTGCCGCGGGGCGGGCCCGTGTTTCCACCCGGGCAGATACGAACGACAGAAAGAGAACTACGTAAGTGGTAACCGACTACGACGAAGTACGCTCCGACCTCAAGGACGCACAGAACGGTTTCCTCGAAGCCTTCCAATCCGCGAGCACCCTGGCTGCACGCCGCATCGTCCGTGAACCGGATGAGGCCGACGCCATGGCCGACGCCATCGTCGCTGGCTGGGAATTTGTCGCCGAGGAACTGATCGTACAGATTGTCCCTCAGGCCGATGACGAGTTCACCTGCTACTCCTGCTTTCTGGTCCGGCACCGTTCCCAAATCTTCCGCAAAACGAACGGCCGCGCTTACTGCTTGGAATGCGAAGGCTAGACATTTGGGTGGGGAGCGCCAGACACCCGACGGGCCGTCAAATGAACGCCCCAGGTTGTGGATGGCGCTGGGCGCGGGTAAGCCGGAGCAAACGGGTCGTGGTGGAAGCATCAGATATCGCGGCAGAAGGGAAGACCGGCGAAAGCGTGGCACGGACTACTTGCCAGGCGAGACGCTGTCCGACCGGTCTACAGTTCGGTCAGTTTTCTCAGTTCGGCGGATCGAATCCGCAGAAGTTCCGGTTTCTCCTGCGCGTCCCTAAGCGAGAGACCCGTAGATTCCCTAATGGCACGTCGCATGGCTTGCAGGCTTGTGAACCCGCTGGCGCCCGCTATGTCCGTCAGAGAGCGTTTCCAAGCGGTTGCTTCGGCGAGGAGCTCGAGGGCTTCCAAGGTCCGCAGGGCGCGGATGTGTCCGCTCACCTGGAGCCCTTCATCTTCGAAGAGGTAGTAAAGGGCGCGGCGTGAAAGAAATGAGTAGGCCACGACCTCGTCAACAGTGAGGGCAGGGTTTCTGAAGTTCTTGCGCACGAACTTCTTGATCGCTGCGATGCGGGCCAGCTTAAGGTCGCCGGGATCGGCCGGGGTCTCGAGCAACGAACTGACCAGGGCCGTCATCATCGACCGGACGACCGGTTGGAGACGCTGCATCTCCTGCGCTAGGCCCGTCCTCTGCCAGCCGGACAAGGCTGGAAGAATCAGCCCACACATGATCGGGTTTTCTCTGATGTCGGCCAACCCCTGCAGCCGTTTAACTGATCTGTCGTCCAAGCCCAGCAGCCTTCGGTCGAAATGCACCCGCACCGCGCTTAAGCCGGCTGGCGCATAGAAGTTGCCCGGCAAAGAAAGATCAAAGAACCTGACTGTACCGGGAGAGACGGCCTCGGAGCGCCCCGAGAAGCTGAACTTGTCACACGAAGTCCTGAAATACACGAGCCAGTCGCTGGGCTTCGGAACCCCGTTCCAGTAGCAACTGGCGGGTTCATTCGTGACATCAACAAGGCTGAACCCGGGACCGTCCAGGCTCAGTGCGGTTGGATTGAAACCCGGTCGCACTAGCTTTTCGGTTTTTTCCAACCGCGCAGGAGCATCAATGGCGCTGCCGTACCAGCTGCGCCAATGTTCGAATTTATCTTCGGGGCTCAACCCGGCTGGAACACTGTAGCGTCTGATCTGGTCCTGCGGTGCCCTGTCCGGACCGGCGGCAACGACGTTGCCGCGAGATATGTTTTCCATGGGCTTGGGACCTTCTGGCTAATCCGAGATTCAATGTGCCGCGTCGCTGCAACAGAGAGAGTGATCGAGTTGTACGGGTCGTCGATCGCCAATAGATTCTATCCGCGGCCGGTCAGCAGGTGCGCCCGCTGATGGTCGGTAGACTTGCGCGGTGCTGGCCAACAGATCCTTTGTCCGCTGAGGCTGGGCGGAGCCGACAGCAAGCGGTTCACTGGTTCCACCGCCAGTCCGGCGTCCATGGCTCGAAGTGCAATCCCGGTAGCGGCAGATCTGTTCCTGGAACTCGCCAAGACCAGATTCTCTGTCACGGCGGGTGCGCCGCCGGCGTACACTGCTTCCTTCAATCCGATCAGCAGCAAGTCAGTGGCACCCCGCCACCGGGTTCTGACAGTGATGAGCTCAGGTCGAAGGAGGGCGATGCTCCCTAAGAGGGTGTCACCTATGTGCCGACCTGCCTGTCGCAGGACACTGACTGCAGCCGCATCGGCCCGCCGGACTGCGTCGCTGATCGCGTCCGGTTTGTCTTTAGCGTCCGACCTCAGGCTCGCAATTATTGCCCCTTCTCCTGCGATGGACTGCAGACAATTAGTAATGCCGCAGGCGCAGGCCAGCACCGACGTGCTCTTCGCCGACGTGCCCTTCACGGGCGTGTGCCCCAAAGCCCCCTTGGACGTCCTGAGAACCCCCAGCGTCCTACCGTGAACGAGCACGGCACAGTCAATGGTCTTGCCCACGTCCAGGAAGAGCATGATTTGCGGACGGGGGGTTCGCGACAAGGCCTCGGCTGTTGCCATCGCCCCCAGCGCGGAGTCGACGACGACCGGGCGGCCACCAAAATATTCAGGCCATTCCAGATCCGGCGCATCTTCATCCAGGGCAACGCCCGTCGCTACGAGCTGGACGGGAATGGGGTCTCTGGAATTCAGGTGTGAAGACGCCGCAGCCAGGCAGGAATCCAAGATAGCCGCAGACCCGCCACGGCCGGTTTCCACGCGCTTCGCAGCAGACAACGGCTGCCCCGACAGGTCGAAGGCCTGCACCTTTGCCTCGCGGGCCCCGAGCAGGACGCTCATGACCACTCCGCCGTTCGGCATGAGGCGATACTGAGCGGATGGCCGGCCACCCGTCGAGGGCGCCTCCTTGGTGAGTCCGATGAGTCCCAGCGACGCTAAGGTTCTCATCTTGTCTGTTGCGGCGGCGCGCGAAAGGCCTGTCAGGGCTGAAAGTCGGGCCCGGGTCAACGGTGGAGAGCCACGAAAATGCTGGAAGACCTCTCCCGCAGAAACGCGAGGGGGAATGGTCATGACTTTAGTCCTTGGTGCTGAAGGCGGCGTCGAAGGAGGTGTTCGAGGCCGGGAAGTCGAACTTCTTGAGGGCGGCGAGGGCTTCGGGGGCGCCGTGGAGCCGGTCCATGCCGGCGTCCTCCCACTCGACGGAGATGGGGCCGTCGTAGCCGATCGCGGTCAGGGCGCGGAAGGACGATTCCCAGGGCACGTCCCCGCGGCCGGCGGAGACGAAGTCCCAGCCGCGGCGCGGGTCGCCCCAGGGCAGGTGCGAGCCCATCACGGTGTTCCGGCCGGTGGGGCGCAGCTTCGTGTCCTTGCAGTCCACGTGGTAGATCCGGTCCTTGAAGTCCCAGATGAAGGAGACGGGGTCGATGCCCTGCCACATGAAGTGGGACGGGTCCCAGTTGAGGCCGAAGGCCGGGCGGTGGCCGATCGCCTCGAGGGTACGGACGGTGGTCCAGTAGTCGTAGGCGATCTCGGAGGGGTGGACCTCGTGGGCGAAGCGGACCCCGCAGTCGTCGAAGACGTCCAGGATGGGGTTCCAGCGGTCGGCGAAGTCCTGGTAGCCGGCCTCGATCACCTTTTCCGGCACGGGCGGGAACATCGCGACGTACTGCCAGATGGAGGATCCGGTGAACCCGACGACGGTGTCCACGCCGAGGGCCTTGGCGAGCCGGGCGGTGTGTTTCATTTCCTCCGCGGCGCGGGTGCGGACGCCTTCGGGCTCGCCGTCGCCCCACACGCGCGCCCCGACGATGGCCTCGTGCCGGAAGTCGATCGGGTCATCGCACACGGCCTGGCCCTTGAGGTGGTTGGAGATGG
>NZ_BAAAQB010000013.1:26046-60063 GCF_039531445.1 Arthrobacter humicola
TTTGTCCAGCACGGCGAGTTTGGATTCGACGTAGCCGGGCTCGTCCCAGCGCCAGGCGTCCAGGTGGTCGCCGGAGACGGCGATTTCCAGGCCGTCGTAGCCCCAGCCGGAGGCCAGACGCGCGACTTCCTCGAAGGGCAGATCGGCCCACTGGCCGGTGAACAAGGTGTAGGGGCGGGGCATGTCAGGCTCTTTCGATGACGGGGACGGCGAATATTGGGTAGGGGTCGAGAGCGCTACGAAGCAGGGCTCGGACGGTACACACTGAGATCCCGGGCCATAACTTGTTCTGCGGATACGAGAAAGTCTTTGACGTGCTGCTGCTCATTGTGGACGTCCAAGGCTGTGCTGCTCGTCCACTTTTCGTAGAGCAGGAACGTGCACGGCGCCTCCGCGTCGTTGAAGACCGAGTATTCTAAGCAGCCGTCGTCAAGGCGGCTGGCAGTTTGAAGATCAGACAGGAGCCGCGCCAACTCGGCTTCGAAGCCGGGCTTGGCTTCGAACACCGGAATGAGGCGGACGGCAGTGGAGGCAGGCACACCGGGTAGAGCATCAGTCATCAGGTTTCCCTCTCGTTGTGATCGCAATGGTCCACGCGCGGCAGGTGCAGCGCCTTTTTCGAAGCGGTGCACCTGCCGCGCAGTGAGACCGCTAGGAGTCGATCTTGGCTACGTCAACCCAGGCGCCAGTTTCAGCGGAATCGATGATGGCGTCATCGATCAGTGCCGTCTGGTAGCCGTCCGCGAAGTTCGGGCTGACGCTGCCGCCTTCGGCGATCGCCTTGAAGAAGTCGTAGGCTTCGATGATCTTGGTTTCGCCGTAGCCAATTCCCAGGGCAGGGATGGGCCACAGTCCTTCGCCGTAGGGGGTGGCCGGGCCGGTGTAGACGGTCCGGAAACCCTTGCGGTCGGCCGGATCGCTGGCAAAGGCGACCTGGAGCTCATCGCGGCGCTCGTAGTTGAAAACGATGCTGCCTTCGGAACCGTGGATCTCGAAGGTGAGGAAGTTGTTGCGGCCGTGGGCATTGCGTGTGGCTTCGATGGATCCGATCGCGCCGTTTGCGAACTTGACCATGGTCAGGACCTCGTCATCGACGTCGACGGCGCCGCGCGGACCGTCACCACCGGAGACGTTGCCGAGTTTGTCAGCACCGCCAGACTGCAGCGGCCGCTCCGGAATCCAGGTGGACATAATGGAGTTGACCGAGCTGAATTCGCCGACGAGGTATCGAGCCATGTCGATCACGTGGGTTCCGATGTCGCCCAAGGCACCAGATCCTGCGATCGACTTCTGGAAGCGCCAGGAGAGTGGAGAGTTGGGGTCGGCGCTCCAGTCCTGGAGGTAGGTGCCACGGAAGCTGATGACCCGGCCGATGGCACCTTCTTCGATGTATTTCTTGGCCAGGGCGACTGCCGGCGTGCGACGGTAATTGAACGCAACCATGTGGACGAGGTCGGTGTTCTTCACCGCGTCGTACATTGCCTTGGACTCCTCACCGGTCCGCGCCAGGGGCTTCTCGCAGATGATGTGCTTGCCGGCCTCGGCAGCGGCGATCGCGATCTCGGCGTGAAGGTGGTTAGGGGTTGCGATGTCGACGACATGGATGTCCGGATCGTCGATGATGCTTCGCCAGTCGGAAGTGGAATTTTCGAAGCCGAAGCGGCGAGCGGCCTCGCCGGCGAGCTCATCTGTGGCTTCGGCGATAACCTTGCGCACCGGCATGGCCGGTGCGGGCCAGAAGAACATCGGCATGGCGGCATACGCGAGTGAGTGGGCCTTGCCCATGAAACCGCCTCCGATGAGGCCTACGTTGAGATTCTGCATTGGATCGTCCTTTGGGTTAGAGGCCGGAATCGGCGAGGATCTTGTCGAGGTACTTCTTGCTGATTTCCGCGGCGGCACGGGGATCGCCGTCATAGGTGTCGAGTTCAACCATCAGCCAGCTGTCGTAGCCGCTTTCCTGTACCGCACGGATGATGTCCGGGAAATCCAGGTCACCTTCGCCAAGGGGCAGGAACTGGAACGGGTCTGCGCGGAAGTCTTTGAGATGGACGTGTCGGATCCGGTCCGGGTATTTGCGAATCACTGCAGCGGGGTCGCTACCGCCCGCGGCCAGGTGCGCCGTGTCCGGGCAGAAGCCAATGCGGGTCCTGTCCATCAGGCGTTCCAGCTCATGTGTGCTTTCGACCATGGTGGACAAATGCGGGTGATAGCTGGCGGTCAGACCGAAGCTTTCGGCGATGTCCGTCACTTGGTCCAGAGCGCGGGCGAGCAGCGCGTAGTCCTGGTCCGTCGTACCCGCGACGCGGCGTGCGCCGCCGCCCACCACCAGTCGTTCGGCGCCGAACGTGGCCGCGAGCTCCGCGGCACGGTTTATGCGGTGCAATTCCTCCGGGAGGATATCGGCGAAGATGAAGTTGGCGCCGGAGTAGACGGAGACGAGCTTCACACCCGACTCGGCCAGCAGCCCGCGCAGCTCTTCAGGGCGGTCCGCATACTCCACCAGATTCCCGTCGAACATTTCCGTGCCCTCGTAGCCCGCGGCTGCAATGTCCCGAACGGCCGTTTCCATGGAACCGTTGGTCTGGTAGAAGAGGTCCTTGATGCTCGTGACGCCGACCGGATGGCCGACCACGCCACCCCAGGTGATGGTGTGATATCCGAGTTGCATTATGAATTCCTTTCCAAAATTGCGGCGCCGCTGGCGCCGGAGGGTGAGGTTTCGTGGTCCGTGCCGGGCACGTCGACCCAGCGTCCGGTGGCCGCGGACTCCAAGACAGCCTCGGTGATGAGGGCCGCCCGGAGCCCGTCACGAAAGTCCGGTAATCCGTCCGGAGCATCGCCTCGCACGGCCGCGTAAACGTCGGCCACGAACGCGTTGAAGCTGTCCTGATAGCCCTGGGGGTGGCCGGAAGGCAGGAATGCGTACCGCTTGCCCTGTACGGTTGACAGGCTGTCGGAGCCGCTGGAGATGGTTCTGCTGAAGGTGTTGCCGCCAACCCAGAGGCTGTCCGGTTTTTCCTGGTTGAAGGAGAACGTGGCGTCAGGACCCTCAAACGAAAACCAGAGCCGATTTTTCCGACCCGGGCTGACCTGGCTCACAAGCAGCGAACCTACCGCGCCCTGGCTCGTTTCGAACATGACGGTGGCGCCGTCTTCGGTGCCGACGGTCGCCGTCGTCCGCGGGGCATCCCGGCCCGTCTGCGGCCGGTCCTTGAAGGCCCGGGCCGTTTGCGCCACCAGTCGTTCTATTCGGTGCCCCGTGACGAATTCCATCAGGTCGCACCAATGCACCCCGATGTCACCGAACGCCCGGGAACCGCCGCCGAGAGCCGGATCGACACGCCAGTTGCTGGTACCGGCATCTGCCAGCCAGTCCTGGAGGTATGAACCATGCAGCAACCAGAGGGGGCCCGCTTCCCCTGCCTGCACCCGTGCCCGGGCTTCCCGAACTGCAGGGTAGAAGCGGTAGACGAATGGCACGGCGTTCACGACGCCGGCACGGTTGGCTTCCGTGTGCAGTCCGGCGGCGTCCTTTGCGGTTGTCGCCAGGGGCTTCTCGCAGATGACGGCTTTGCCGGCGGCGATCGCCAGTTTGGCCAGCTCGGCGTGTGTGGCGTTCGGAGTGCAGATGTGCACCACGTCTACGTCGTCCGACTCGATAAGGGCCTTCGGGGATTCTGCGGCTGCGGCCCCGCCGAGCCTGGCCAACGCCTGCACGGCTCCGGCTTGGCTTCGGCTGGCCACGCGGGTAACTGTTCCTCCCGCCGCCCGGACGGCAGCAGCGTGGACGGAGCCCATGAACCCGGTGCCAATGATTCCTGAGCGCAGAGGTTGGGGGATGGACGTCATTTCTTGCGGGCCAGTGCGACGGCCAGAATGATGATGGCCCCGCGGACCACTTGCTGTTGGCTGCTGTCGAGGCCGGCGAGGATGAGGCCGTTGTTGATTAAGCCGATAAGAAGAGCGCCGAACAGGGTTCCGACGACCGAGCCTGCTCCGCCGAAGAGGCTGGTGCCGCCGAGAATCACGGCCGCGATTGCGGAGAGTTCGTCGCCGGTGCCCCACTGGAAGCGGCCGGACTGGAGCCTTCCTGCGTACAGCATGCCGGCGACGCTGGCGACCATCCCGGAGATCAGCAAAACCTGGAATTTGATGCGTTTGGTGTTGATTCCCGTGAAATCGGAGGCGGTCCTGTTGCCGCCGGTGGCCAGCACCTGGCGGCCGAATTTGGTGCGGGAAAGCACTACGGCGCCGATTGCCACGAAGATGGCACTCCATACGATCAGTCCCGGAACGGGGCCGAAGTTTCCGGATCCGAACAGCATGTTGAACGTGTCGTTGAGGATTGGCTGCGGCGCTGAAGCAGTGATCCACTGCGCCACACCGACGGCGATCCCGAGCATGCCCAGGGTGACCAGGAAGGAAGGAATCCCCAGGAGGCTTACTAGGGCACCATTGATCGATCCGACAACCAGCCCGACCGCAAGGCCCGCCAGGATGCCGGGGACGAGGCCCCACTGGGAGAGGGCCATTGCTGTGCAGACGCTTGATAGTCCTGCAGTCGAGCCAACGCTGAGGTCTATTTCAGCGCAGGCGATGACGTACGTCATTCCCACGGCAATGACGGTGATGGTTGCGGTCTGACGGAAGATGTTCAGGAGGTTGGTGGGGGAAAGGAACCCCTGGTCGCGCAGGAGGACGGCGAAGAAGATGAAGACTACGACGAACCCGATGTAGATGACGTAGCGGCGCCAGTCGAGCTCACCCAACGAGCGTTTGGCTGCGTCCAGACCCCCGATTTTAGGAGCTTTTGTGGAAATGGTCGTGTTGTTCATGATCAGACTCCCTGAACTGCGAGTTGTAGTGATTCTTCGTCGGCGATTTCGCTGCGTTTGAGTTCACGCGTTATGGATCCATCCCTCAGGACCAGGACCCTGTCGCTTACTGCGAGCAATTCGGGGTACTCCGAGGAAATGACAATGACGGCCTTGCCGGCATTGGCGAGTTCCCTGATCATGTCCAGAATCTCGCTCTTGGTGCCGATATCGACGCCGGCCGTTGGCTCGTCGAGAATGAGGACGTCCGGTTCCGTGCCGAGCCATTTGGCCAACACCACCTTCTGCTGGTTTCCGCCGGAGAGCAGCCGCACTGGCTTGTTCGGATGCGCAACTTTCACGGCGAACCTCTTGATGAGTGAGCCGGACAATGTCCTGCCTGCCCCCGCATCGAGCAGGGGCCCGCGCTTGATGTTGTCCAGCAACGGCAGCAGCAGGTTGTCCCGAACGGAATGGTCGAGCACAAGCCCCTGGTCCCGTCGATCTTCGGGGATGAGAGCCAACCCCGCGGCAATGGCGCGTCGCGGGCTGGTGATGACGGCTTTCTTGCCCCGGATCAGGATCTCGCCGCTTTCGAGCGAATCGATTCCAAAGAGAACCCTGGCAAGCTCGGTGCGACCGCTTCCCATGAGTCCTGCCAAGCCGAGGATTTCCCCCGCGTGCAGGGTGAAGGAGACGTCGCGTACCCTCTTGCCGCATGTGAGGTTCCGGGCTTCCAGGACGGGTGAAGCCGACGCCGGATCGTGTTCGCGCTGCTGGTAGGTCAGTTGCCCCTCGATCTTCTTCCCGACGATGCCTTCGACAATCTGTTCCGGGGTGACGTTACTCAAGGGCTCCGTGAGCAGCCGGCGACCGTCGCGAAGGATGGTGATGCGGTCGGCGATCCGGTAAACCTCATCCATCCGGTGAGAGATGTAGATGATGGATATTCCCCGCTTCTTCAGCCTCGCTACCAGGTCAAAGAGGGCCTCGGTTTCATGCCGGGCCAGGCTCGCCGTTGGCTCGTCCATGATGAGGACCCTCGCGTTCTGGGCCAGAGCCTTGGCGATTTCGGTCAACTGCCAGTACGCGGTGCCCAGCTTGGAAACTTGGGTGCGCGGATCGACCTCGACCTCCATCTCCTTGAAGACTTCGCTGGCCCGGCGGACAGCTTCCCTGTCGTCGATCAGGCCGCCCCGGCCCTGCGGTTCTGCGCCGAGGAAGATGTTCTGGGCCACGGTCAGGCTCGGCACCAGGCTGAATTCCTGGAAGACCATGCCGATACCGGCGGCTTTGGCATCTTGGATCGAGTTGATCTCGACTGGTTTTCCGCCGACGAGAATACTGCCGGAGTCAGTTTGATACACGCCCTGAAGAATTTTCATCAGAGTTGACTTGCCGGCGCCGTTACCCCCGGCAAGCGCGTGCACCTCTCCGGCGCGGACCTCGAAGTCCACGTCATTGAGGACGTTGACGCCGTTGAATCCCTTCGAGATCGACCGCATCTCGACGGCTGGCTCTCCTGTTTTCATGGTGAATTCCTTTTTCGGTGGCCTGGGGCAGGCCCTGCGGCCGGCCCCAGGCCGCTATTTCTTGAAGGAGTCCTGGATATCCTTGGGGGCATCTTCGTGGTAAACCTGCTTCCACGATTCGAGGACGTTATTGTGGTCAACGGGCACGGCACTCAGCGCGACGTACGCCGGCGGAGTCTTTCCGAGCAGGGCCAGGGCGCCGAGCCGCGCTTCCGTGACACCCTGATCAAAAGGCACCTGGGCGCCGAGACCGACTACCAGCTCATTCTTGGCGAGTGCAATTGCAACGTTCTTGCCCAGGTCCTCGGTGGCGATCTTCAGATCGGTTCGGCCCGCGGCACGGGCTGCGGCCATGACACCTTCTGCAGGAACGTCCCAGACGGCCCAGATCCCGGAGAGGTCGGCGTACTTGCTCAGCATGGCGTTCGCTGCGCTCTGTGCGTCACCAGCGAAATCGGGACCTGCGATGCCCTTTTCCTCGACGATCTTGATGTCCGGGTAGTCTTTGGTGATGGTGTCCTTGAACCCCTGGTAGCGCTGCTTGGTGACAAAGAAGTCGGCCTCATGGAAGATCATGCCGATCTTCCCTTTGCCGCCCAGCGCCTTGGCCATCTGATGGGCCGAGACGACGCCGTTGCCGTAGTTGTCGGCAGATACGACTGAGACATAGTCCTTGCCGGCTGTCAGCCCCTGGGGGACGTTGTCCATGAAGACCAGCTTCGCTCCGTCCGCGGCTGCCTTCTTGTAGGCGGACGCAGTGGCGACCGGGTCGGTTGGGATTGAAACGACAATGTTGGGCTTCTGGGTCATGACCGTTTCCAGGTCTGAAACCTGCTTGTCCGGCTTGAAGTTGGCATCCGTGGTGGCAATGAGGTTGATTCCGAGACGCGAGAATTCGCTCTTTAGGCCCGCGATCTGTGCGTTTGCCCAGTCGTTGCCTCCGTAATGCATAACGATGGCCGCCTTGGCGCCCAGGGCCTTGATCTTGGTGACGTCGTCGTTGCTCAGCTCAGCCACGGAGACGGGGGCAGGCTCTTCGCCGTTCGGACCCTTGCTCAAGACTTGGCCCTTGATTTTGGCTAAGGCTTCGTCGGCTTTTGCCGATACGCCGGCATCCTGTGTTGTGGTGGTGCTCGCCGCTGAGCTGCAGCCGGAGGTGGCGAGAGCAATAGCCGCTGCAACAGCGAATAGGGTCGTCCTGCTGATCATGGTGTTCTCCAGTCCTGATTTGTGATGTGGGTGATGAGCCCATGAGGGTGTTCTTCAGCGCCGCGGGGCCCGCGGGCCCAACGATTAGGTGTGTAGTGGTGAGGTGTTCTTAGGCGAGGGCGGTCGCCAATGGAGCGGGAACCGGTGACAGGACGAGCCCGCCGGCGGCTGAGGCCGTACGGATTGCGGCAGCCTTGTCGGAGGCGTTCAAGAACTTCTCCGCGTGTGGTTTATCGAGGAAGAGGCCCAGCGAGCAGAGTCCGTGACGGGCGTGGACCCATTTCACGACGTCGCCGGCCACTGTGCCCATGTCCCCGTGCCACTTGACCGCGGCGCCGTCCACGGTTGTCACGGAGGTGATCGCGGCCGTGTGGTCAACGGCGACGACCAGGCTTGCCCAGAGGACACGGCCGTTGAAGACACCGACGACGGCCGACGAACTAGGGGGGACGAAATCGCGGACGGCGCGCGCGACGTCATCGTTCGAGCATGCTGCCATTGCTAGGAGTTGTCCGATGTGCTCCCATTGGGCCTCGTCGACGTCGTGAACCGCCACGTCGGGGTGAAGCATGAACGAATTGGCGCGGGGTTCGCTGTGCACCTGTTCCTCTTTCCTCGCCGTTGAGTTTCATCTTCGTGACCGGTCACGGAACTCTTCAATCGTGACCGGTCACGGAAACTATGTCAAGTCTCAACCCAGAAATACTTTGGGCGTCCGGACGGGCCCTAGTTGTATTGGGCCATCAGGTTGGTGACACCCGGGTGATGGGTGTGGTTCCGATGCCGGTGTGGATTCGTTCAGTGTTGTAGTGCTTCAGCCAGGGCGCAAGTGCGGCTTGGCGGTGGTTGCTGCCGGTGAAGACCTGCCGGTATGCCCACTCGGTTTGCAGGGTCCGGTTGAAGCGTTCGGCTTTCCCGTTGGTCCAGGGGCAGTGGGGCTTGATGAAGCGCTGAACTGTCCCGAGGTCCGCAACGGCCCGGTGGAACGCGGCGGAGTTGCGGTAAGCGAAGGCATTGTCGGTGATGACGCGTTCGATCCGGTCGATGCCGTGGCCGGCGAAGTAGCCTGCGGCACGGGTGAGAAACCCGGCCGCGGTCACACCCTTCTCGTCAGGGAGGACCTCGGCGTAGCCGATGCGGGTATGGTCATCGATCGCGACGTGAACGTAGTCGTAACCGATCCCGCGTCCCTTGACCTGCTCCGAGCGACCATGAGCCCGCCAGCGGCCTCCTTCGGGGATGCGTCCGAGCTTCTTGACGTCCAGATGGACCAGTTCCCCGGGCCGGGCCCGTTCATACCGGGGCACCGGTCAGCGGATCGCACTCCACCAACCGCGGAACCCCGAGCCGGTGCAGAATCCTGGACACCGTCCGGGCCGGAACGCCGGTGCGCGCAGCGATCCGCAGTGGCCCGAACCTCACAGAACGGCGGGCGTCCAGGACAGCTTGTTCACGTTCGGAACTCGTCCGGGTCGGTGAAGACCGCGGATGGCTCGTCCGGTCCGGCAGACCGGACGCGCCCTCGGCCCGGAAACGTCGGACCCACCGATACGAGATCTGCCGGGACACGCCCAACTCCGCCGCGATATGGGCGACCGGACGGCCTGCGGCCACACGGTCAACGATCAGGCGTCTTCCATGAACTGTCCGACGGGCATTAACGTGGGACACGAGGACCTCCGAGCGCAAAGTGTGTGAACTAGACAGCTCCACTTAGCCCGGAGGTCCTCCTCGTTTTCAAGCCCCATGTGTCAACAACTCCCCGGCTCAGTACAACTAGATGCGGTGGTGTTGGGCCGGGGCCGCGCTCCTACGAACCACCAGCGTCGGCTCGCTGGGCGCGCGGTCCACTTCGCGACCCTCGATCGCGCCCAGAAGCACCTCTATGCTGGCGTGGGCCAATGCGGCAAAGTCCTGCCGCACAGTGGTCAGGGGAGGAAGGAAAAAGTCTGAGCCTTCGACATCATCGAATCCCACAATGCTGACATCGTCCGGGACGCGGATGCCGGACTCGGCCAAGGCGCGGATGAGACCCAAGGCGGTGTGGTCGCTGGCTGCAAAGATCGCCTGCGGGACCTTTTTCTCCTTGATCAGCCGGAGGCCCGTCTCGTAGGCCCACCGCGGGCTCCAATCGCCTTCCAGGCACAGCCCTGGCGCGAGGCCGCCGTCTCGGAGTGCGGCCTCCCAGCCGCGCTTCCGCACCCGCCCGTCAAACCAGTCCATGGACCCGGCGAAATGCGCGATGTCGGTGTGGCCGAGATCCATGAGGTGCTGGGTGGCCATGCGCGCCCCCAATTCCTGGTTCTCCGAGTATGTGAAGACGTTTGGAGTCGATGACGCTCCAGCGGCGATCATCTCGACCGGAACTTGGATCGTCGCGTCCCTAACGGCCGCTGCCATGGACAGGAGCGGTGCGATGACGATGATGCCGTCCACCTCAATCTCGTCCAAGGTGTCCAGTGCCTTTGGGATGGAATCCTCGTACGGCTCCTCGACCGTGACGACGGTAGTGAAGTAACCCTTCTGCCGGGCAACTTTCTCGAGAGCCATGAGCGTTCCGACCGGGCCAAATCGCGGGGACCCGTCGGTCAGGATACCGATGGCCGTCGAACGGCTCGTGGAGAGGGCGGTGGCCGCCCTGCTGCGGCGGTACCCCATGTCCTTGATGATTTGCTGGACCCGCACACGTGTTGCAGCGCTGACGTCCGGAGCATTGTTCAACACCCGGGAGACCGTTTGGTAGGAGACACCGGCCATCTGGGCCACATCACTGATGTTCGGCTTACGGGGTCTGGACGGATAGGCAGAAGCTGCCTTCACGTTGTTACCCTTCGCTGCTCCTGTCACGGACCCCCCCTGATTCGCCAACACCAGCCCCCGTCGGAGGCTTCCCAGTGCTGTTAACCTTACGCGGTCCTGTGGTGCCCCCTGGCGTCCTTCGCGTCAGGGTCGGGTTCAGACCTTGATGCCACGGAATCGGGTGGCGGGCTCTGTCCCTACGGCTTCGAGAGCCTTTTGGATCCGTTCGTAGACCCGTCAACAGCGCCTGGGATAACACCCTCCCCGCGTATCTTCATCGCGACAACGACGCCGCCCGGTCGGGATGTCTTGAAAGGAGACCACGATTCACCCTTCCCGGAGGAGCACCCCCGTTCAAGGCCCGTCTCCGGGTTCGAAAAAACGCGCGACAGTGGAGCTACTGTCGAGTCCGGAATGATGTCGGCTTTCGTTATCTCAATCCGATATTGGCGGCGCGTTGCGTCAAGCATGATCATTGCCTGGTTCTCTGGCCGACCGGTCACAACTTCACTGACCTCCTGGCATCCTTCCGCAAGCCACAAACCGGCCAACGACCCGACGTCGAGCTTCATCGCCGCCGCGCACCGCCGTGAAGGCGACGGTGGGAGAACCGAAACGAGGATCGGCCAGCCCGACTCCGGCAAGACCGGATTATTCGCCTTCGTCGACCGACTGGCGACGATGACGTTCCCGTTGGCCGTACGCGGCCCGCAGAATGTCATCCTTTGACTCGAATCCCGAGCCCAGCGCACCACCGATGAGCGCCGCCGATGTCGTCATCCAGGCGACTTCCACAAAGTCCCAAACGTTCACCGGGTGTTGGAGGGTCTGCTCCAATAAGACATCGTCGATAGTGAACGCCGCGGCCAGCAGCACGGCCACGAACAGCAGGACGTAGCTGATCACGACGCCAATCATCAACGACCACACTGTAGAAGTGTTGTATAAGGACGCCTTGTATCGTTCGAGGGGATCGTCGCGCCGGGGGCTTTCCCACAGATCGTGTTGGGTGATGATCCAGAACACCATCGAACTGATCGACAGGACCATCAGCAACGTCAGCCTGAGCGCCCCCAGCAGGTCTGCGAGTTGCCAGATTGTATTGGTGACAAGCGCGAAGGCGCCTGTGGCGATCGCGGCGGCCATTGCGCTTTTCAGTCCGAAGACCAGCCGCCAAGGACGGTTAGCCCGCAGCATGCCCGCCAACAACAGTCCGCGGCCCAGGCGGGTCGCTGAGACGTAGCGGAACCCAATCGGCCCGTCGTCAAGAACAGCGGTCTCGATACGTCGCGATTGGTGCAGCGAGGGCGGACCGAATTCCCCGGTGTCATCCTCGGGATCGAAGTGGCGGTGCATCGCCCAGCCGAGGTCCGCGACGGCAGTGCGGATCCGGCGGTCGATGTTGACGGCGCCGAGCGCGGGCAAGGAAACCAGGGAGATCGGCTCCCCAAGCGCAACTTCCGCGACCACAGTCCGGCCATCGAAACGAATCGGAAGATCGGTCAGGCACACCATGACATCCCATGCGCGGCGGATCCGGTGCTTCGCCATGGAGTCCAGCATCGGTGCCAACCCATTGCCAGCCGTAAAATCCTGGTACTCGATCACCACGGACCAGTCGTGGCGCTCATCGGCAAGGTTGAGCAAATGGACCACTTCGCGGCCGTTGCGCTCGGCAAACTCGGCCGTGACCTCCGGTTCGGCGAGCACGCCGAGGGTACGGGCGCTGATTCGGTTCACGTCGCCCGAACTTTCCGGCACGCCCGGCCTCCTATGGTTCAGTGTCTATAACCAGCGAACTGGACGTCACCGTCGCCATGGTCATAGGTTCCCGATGCCTGACTCCGTCGGGTGTGCTCCGGGCCGCCGCCGTTCGTGGCCCTGCCGGCTTCCCGTGCCCGCTCCGTCAGGGTCTACCGGCAGCGGCCTCAACAGAGAGTTCCTCTGCCCGCCATGGATGTCGCATTGCCCCGCCCGTCCGGAAACTGCGGCGAGGCACTCCGACGCGAGTCGACGAGGTTCGGGACACCTCCGAAGGAGGCCAGGGTCCGGGCGGTCTCCACGAACTCGCGTGCCAGCCCGTCATTGACGTCAGTGCGCCATGCAATCGACAGCGGAGAGGGCGGGACGTCTCTGACCGGGATGAAAGACAGCCCCGGACGGTCATAGAAACGCTGTGTGGAGGCTTGAGTGAACGCAATTCCCCGCTCACCCATGATGGCTTCGAAACACTCGTCGACGGTGGCTACCTGAGTGCCCAGACGGACCGGCTGCCCTCCGCGCGCCTGGGTTGCGAGCCAGAAATCCCGCCACTTATCCGGAGCCTTGCGGGCGACGAAGGGCTCATCAACGACCTGTTCCACCGAGACCTCGGACAGCCCGGCAAAGCGGGAACTGCTGGCAACTACGAGGACCCGCGGCTCAATGAACAGGGTCTCCATGGCGAGCCAGTCAGCCGCCGGTAGCGGAGGCCGCACAAACGCCACGTCAGCGCTTCCGTCGGCAAGCCCGGCAGTAGGGTCGGCGAAATCGAAGGACCTCATCTGGACGTGGATTTCCGGATGGTTGTTCTTGAATGCGGCAAGGATCCGCGGCGTCAGTTCAGCAGCCGCGTTGGCCTGAAAGCCGACTATCAGGGTGCCCCTCACGCCGCTGGCAGCCTCCCGGGTCAACGAAACGGCGCGCTGCGCAGCGGACATAAGGCGTTTTGCTTCACCCAGCAGAACATTCCCCGCGCTGGTCAGGGAGACGCTGCGGCTGGTCCGGATCAGCAGGGGAGTACCCAGAGAGTGTTCAAGCTTCCGTATTTGGACGCTGAGGGATGGCTGGGCGATGTGAAGTCGGGCAGCGGCTCGCCCGAAATGCAGCTCTTCCGCAACGGCGACGAAGTACTGCAGGACGCGCAGGTCAAGCTGTGGCTGCTGCATCGTTCAACTCTAAGCTCCGCCACAATCGGGGTCCAATAGTTTCAGGCTATCGGTGGATAGGGGACAGGTATTGGACCGTTCGGGGCAACGGGGGCTGCAATGGAAACAGCGAAGGGTTACCAACGGAGACAGCCGCAAAGGCACTCCAGAAACCCCGCTTTCGAGGCTCGGACAGAGAAGCCCGACCCTCCGCGAGACCAATGAGAGGAACAACGAAATGACGGTCGCAACACGTGCCCCTTCTGTAGAATCCTGGGTTCAGAGCTTCACCGAGGCCAACAACCAGGACCCGGAAATTCAGGCCCACGGCAAGTACTTCACCTGCTCCTACCTGCTGGACATGGAGGCGCACACTTTTGTTGTCCAGGTGGTGTCGGGCACCATCGCCCAGATTTCCGTGGACCCGGGACCCATCGACGTGCCCTACCAGTTCGCCATCCGGGCCAGCGCCCACACCTGGGGTGAATTCGGCAAGCCCGTCCCGGCTCCCATGTACCACGGCATCTGGGCCGCCACTTTCCAGCGCGACATGAAGCTGGAGGGCGACGTCCTGGTCCTGATGCAGAACCTGCGCTGCATCACCCGCCAGATCGAACTGCTGCGCTCCACCGGCGCACCCGTCTAGACCATAGGAGTTCCTGACATGAGCAAAATTTCCCCCGTCACCGGCCACTACGTCACCGTCGACGTGGACGGCCTCGAATACAAGGTTTTCTACCTCGAAAACGGCCAGGGCCAGCCCCTGGTCTGCCAGCACACCGCGGGAGCCCACAACCACCAATGGCGCGGGCTGCTCGAGGACCCGGAGATCACCGCCAACTACCGCGTCATTGCCTACGACCTCCCCCGCCACGGCAAATCAGACCCACCGGAAAACACCCAGTGGTGGACCGAGGAGTACCAGCTCAGCGCGGACCACTACGCCAACTTCATCGTCGCCCTCGTCGATGCACTGGAACTGGTCGACCCCATCTTCATGGGATCCTCCTTCGGCGGCAACATAGCGCTACAGCTCGCCCACCGCTTCCCGGAGAGGTTCGACGCCGTCATCCCCGTGGAGGGAGCGGACTACTCACCGGGGTTCTACCTCGACTGGTGGCAGCACCCCCACGCCAACGCCGCGCAGGTGTGCGGCAGCGGCACCTGGGACCTCATGGCCCCACAATCGCCTGAAGCGGACCGCTGGAAAACGTGGTTCTACTACACCCAGGGTTCCGAGGCGTTCAAGGGTGATCTGTACTTCTACTCGGTGGACCACGATCTGCGCGGCAAACTGGGCGAAATCCAGACCGATAAATGCGCGGTTGTCCTGATGACCGGCGAGTACGACTACCTCACCACCCCTGAAGACGGAGCCCGCACCGCCAGCCAGATCCCGGATGCCGAGTTCATCGAGATGAAGGCCATCGGGCACTTCCCGATGAGCGAGAACTACCCGGTCTTCAAGGGATACCTCGTCCAGGCTCTGGACCTGATCCGCACCAAGACAAGCGCCCGAGCCTAGCCCATTCTCACCTAAGGCGTCGGTGCCGGCCCAAAAGGGTCGGCACCGACCCTGCCACCTCAATGGTGAAAGAAACACAGAAGATCTAACGTCCTCGTGCCGTGCCGTGCCGCTGGCAGCCGGACCGCACCAAAACTGCTGAAGGTCGGGCTGGACGCCGCTATGCCTTCCTTCAAACCCCTTGGAGATAGAACGATGTCAATAAACGCCCAGCCTGAAGGCGCCCTGCTGGCCTCGGTCCCGACGGGCCTGCTGATCAACGGTCAATGGCGTCCGGCCGCGTCCGGGAAGACCTTCGAGGTCGAGGACCCCGCGACTGGCCAGGTGCTGCTGAGCATCGCCGATGCCGGGCCCGAGGACGGCAAGGCGGCCTTGGACGCCGCCGCCGCCGCGCAGGAGTCCTGGGCCAAGGTCCCGTCGCGCGAACGCGGGGAGATCCTGCGCCACGCGTTCGAACTCGTGACCGAGCGGGCCGAGGACTTTGCGCTGCTGATGACCCTGGAGATGGGCAAGCCGCTGGCCGAGGCCCGCGGCGAGGTCACCTACGGCGCGGAATTCCTGCGCTGGTTCTCCGAGGAAGCCGTCCGTGCGTTCGGCCGCTACTCGGTCTCTCCGGACGGGAAGTCCCGGCTGCTGGTGACCAAGAAGCCGGTGGGCCCGTGCCTGCTGATCACGCCGTGGAACTTCCCGCTGGCCATGGCCACCCGCAAGATCGCCCCGGCCGTCGCTGCCGGCTGCACGATGGTGCTCAAGTCCGCGAATCTGACCCCGCTGACTTCCCAGCTGTTCGCTGCCGTGATGCAGGAGGCCGGGCTGCCCGCCGGTGTCCTGAACGTCATCCCGACCTCCACGGCCGGCGCCACCACGGGTCCGCTGATCAAGGATTCCCGGCTCCGGAAGCTGTCCTTCACCGGCTCCACGGAGGTCGGCCGCCGGCTGCTCGCGGACGCCTCCGAGACCGTGTTGCGGACCTCGATGGAGCTGGGCGGGAACGCCCCGTTCGTTGTGTTCGAGGACGCCGACGTCGATGCCGCCGTCGCCGGTGCCATGCTGGCGAAGCTGCGGAACATGGGCGAGGCCTGCACCGCGGCGAACCGGTTCATCGTCCACGAGTCCGTCGCCCAGGAGTTCGCGAAGAAGTTCGCCGCGAAGATGGCGGACATGACCACCGCCCGCGGCACCGAGGCCGAGTCCAAGGTCGGCCCGCTGATCGATGCCAAGAGCCGGGACAAGGTCCACGAACTCGTCACCGACGCCGTGAGCGATGGTGCTGTCCTAATCATGGGCGGGGCGCCGGTGGACGGTCCGGGATACTTCTACGAACCCACCCTTCTCCTCGACGTGCGCGAAGGCGCCCGGATCCTGTCCGAGGAAATCTTCGGCCCCGTCGCCCCGATCATCACCTTCGACACCGAGGACGAGGCCGTCCGGCTCGCCAACAACACCGAATACGGCCTGGTGGCCTACGTCTTCACCCGCGACCTGAACCGGGGCATCCGGATGGGCGAACGCCTTGAAACCGGCATGCTGGGCCTGAACGCCGGTGTCGTGTCCAACGCGGCCGCCCCGTTCGGCGGCGTCAAGCAGTCCGGCCTGGGCCGCGAAGGCGGACTCGAGGGCATCGAGGAATACCTCTACACCCAGTACATCGGCATCGCCGACCCCTACGCCGGCTAACCTTCGTGCCACCCCCGCCAGCCGGCGCGGGGCCAAGCCTCCGACAGAGGCGTTTCAGCAAGCTAGCAAGGCCGCTCCCGCACGGGACGGGCTGTACGCTCCTTTGTGCACAGAATGGCCGATTTATCACCCACGTCTGCACGAAATCGACCTCTACCCCGTCGTCCCTCAACGTGGGCAGCCGTAAAATTTTGAATTCAGGCTGGACCCAGCATCTGCTGATTCTCATCGGCCACTTCCGGGCAACACCGTCCCGGATACGGAGAGCCTTCGAAACCACCCGGAATTGTTGGAACCTCACATCGAAGCCCTGATCCAACCGAGAGTGAGGCATGTCGACTGCATCCCGACGCATACAGAGAACAGGAACGGCGAATGATCATGATCACCGAGACCGGGCGTATTTATCGCGTCACGGGCGATAGTCCACATATCGTTGGCGCCGACCTGAATGCGGCGGTCGAGTTGGCCCAACAACACCGCAGCCGAGTGTCTCGACTTACCAACTGTGGACTGGAATGAACGGAATTAAGGTTGGGAGTGTTCCCCGCACCACGTCGGAGAATCTTTTTAGGGGTGGGTTTCCGGTCCCGAACAGCCGAAAAGCGGGAGTCGGCTCACTCGCCAACGAACTTTCGGTCCGTCTCTGGGAGGAACGTCGCCATCTCGAATCCTTGCATTCTGTCGTCGAAGCGGAGCAGGGGGCATTACGGGGTAGGGAAATCTATATTGAACTCCAGATCGCTGGTCTCGCACGGTGTGTGGTGGCGCAGAGTCTGGCAGAGAAATGGATCGTCGAGGGAGGCTCCACTCTCCAGCAACTGATACGGACCGCCCATGTCGAACCGTGGGCATGTATTTTCCGGCTACATCTTGAAGCTCTTCAGGGGGCCGTTGGGCGTATCGAGGAGCGCTGGGCGGAGACGTGTCTGCGGCGCGACTGGCCGACCCGTCCGGAGAACCTCACCAACAAGGACAACAGCATCGACCTAGTCATGGCCCGCACCGATCCTGCCCGCTTGCCGTTCGGGCGAAGAGTCCAGTGTGGAGGCCATCGCCGCCGTCGTAGCATTTATCACCTCAACGAAAAGCGCCAGCCGTGAAGATGCTCCCCGGGATGTTCACCATGGCACCAAGCCAGAATGACCACCACGTGGCGCTCCGTTGCGCCGTCGGCGTCTTCGTTCCCCTGATCACTCTCCTGCTGATGGGCCGCCTGGACGTGGCCATCTTCGCCTCCTTCGGTGCCTTCACCGGGATCTACGGCCGGAACGAGCCGCAAGCCGGGCGGTTCGTCATCCAGCTGCGGGCCGGCCTGCTCATGATGCTCGTGCTGCTCTTGGCCGCCCTGATGGCCCGCGCCCACGAGGATTTCGCGCTCAGCGCCGCGGACACCACGTGGCTCCAGGTCCTGGCCACCACCGTGATGGCAGGCGTCTGTTCGTTGATCGTCGCGTGGTGGCGCCTCCGCCCACCAGGCTCGCTCATCCACATCTTTGCCTTCGCGGCCATCGCGTCCATCCCGAACCAGCCGCCGCTGTGGCAAGGCATGCTCGTGGCGGCGCTCACCGTCGCACTCTCGCTGCTGATCGGAATATCCTCCCGCGTAACCCGAAGCCACCGGACGCCGTGGGTCAGGCCGAAGCTCCCGCGGCTGGCGCCGGACGAAAAACGGGCTGCCCGGCTTGAGGCCGTCGGCTACGTCGTTGTGGCCGGCGTGGCTGGGACCCTGGGGACTCTGGCGGGTAAATGGCTCGGCTTCGGCCACAATTACTGGGCCATGGTAGCGGCGGTTGTCCCGCTGGCAGGGCATTCCACCCGGCACCGGGTCAGCCGGGGGGTGCAGCGCATCGTGGGCACGTCCCTGGGACTGGTGCTGCTGGCCGGGATCTTGTGGCTGCAGCCTGCCCCGTGGCAGACCGTGCTGGTGATTGCGGCCTGCCAGTTCGGCGCCGAAATGTTCTTCGTGCGCCAGTACATGCTGGCGCAGGTCTTCGTCACGCCGCTGGCGCTAGCCTCCACGCTGCTGGTGGCGCCCTCTTCGCCCGCATTCCTGCTGCGGGACCGGATCGTGGAGACCGTCATCGGTGCCGCCGTCGGCGTCGCCGTCGTGCTGGCCCCGACAGCCGGACGCCGCCTGCGTGCCCGGCAGCCCGCGCTTTAGTCGAACATGGCTTGGAACAGCCCCTCCGGGTTACACCATCGCCGGTCCCGACGTAGCCCAGGGCCGTCTTGTGGTCGGTCGCGTTTGACGCGTTCGGCCGCCATGCGACGAGGGTGCGGATCAGCTGCATCGGTGTTGGGTGGCGGACTTGCCCAAAGCACTTTGTTCAGCGCACTCCTAGAGCATCCGGCCCAGCCTTAGGAGTGTCTGCGGCGTGTGCCAGAGGACATTTTTCATCCATTGGCTTCCGAGTCCCCAGCCTTCGAGTACCTGAATCTGGTGGCTGTACGAGTAGGGAATCGAAGGAAAATCCGTGCCGAAGACGACTTTGTGTGACAGCCCGGCAAGGGTGTCCTGGTATCCGGACGGGATCGGGGCGACCTGTTCCATATAGGAGGTCCCGACCATGGTGGTGTCGAGGTAGACGTGAGGATTGTTTGCGGCAAGGTCGGCGTACTCCTGGTACTCCGGCAGGCCTGCGTGCGCGATGATGAGCACCAACGAGGGGTACCTTTTGATGAGTTCGCGTATGGGTTCGGGTCCGGTGTATTCCCCGGGGTGCGGACCGTTGCCGCAGTGGATGACGACCGGTGTACCGGAGTTCTGGATGAGCTCCCAGGCGGGTGCAAGCTGACGGTCCAAGGGTGAAAATCCTCCCACCTGGATGTGCACCTTGAAGATTCGGGCGCCTTGATTCAAGCTGTCCGCGACGACGGTTTCCACGCCTGGCTCTGGGTAGAAAGTGGCAGAGTGGATGGCGTCAGCATGGCGCGAGGCGAACGCTGCTGAGTAGTCGTTGAGCCACTGCGCCATGCCGGGTCGGTGCGCATAGTTCAGCGTGGAGAATGCCTTCACTCCGATATCCCGCAGCGTTCGCACCCGTTCCTCTTCGGAGTGCCGGTAGGTGATGGGCCACGGGGGAGCGCCGCTGTCCGCAACGCGGTCAAAGAACGCCCACACCTTCTCGAGCACCTGGGAAGGCATGAAATGCACATGCAGATCAATGATTCCCGGCAAACCCAGCGAGTCGAAGTACGGGCGGACCTCCGCGTCTGAACGCGGTACAGGTGCTACAGCCAAGACGAACCTCCTGCGCAGGCGTGACAGAGCCATTGCCCCGCTAACTATATGTAGAGAGCCACCGCTATTTTGGGCGACATGCTGAGATTCTGCTTATCGGAGTCAGCTGCTCCGGGCCGGCCGGCCCCTATGCGTAACGCTTCATAACCGTAGCCGTTCGGGGTCCTAGGGAAGTTAACGCTAAGCAGTGGGCGGAGTCGCCTGCTCGTTTGATGGCACGGTAGACGGTTGAACGCGCTACCGTGAAGAGTTCGGCAAGTTTCACCGTGGTGTGCGTCCCTGCCCGGTGGACGGAGACCAGATGTGTCGGCGGCGGCGGTTCACGGCGTCGGAAAATGCCACGCCGATGAGGGGAAGAACGGCCCCCATGGCGGCAACGAAGGCCGGTAGGAGAATGCTCAAGTTTGCAAGGACCGCCAAGGCTCCGATGCCGGCGAGATCAGATGGTTGGCGGTGGCCCAGTACCCGTCGAATAAAGAAGCCCCGGCCGGCAAGGAAAAGAGCCGGCCCACCAAAAAGGAACAGGACGGTGGCCAGATCGGGGCGCGCGGTCGGATCAGTGATCACGAGCTGATCACCAACCGCCACCAGGATCAGGCCCGCCAGTAACACGACCAAGGTGTTGCCCGCCAAAATACCGGGCCGGAACTGGTCATCAACAGAAGCAAGCTTCTCCAGAACCTCCTCCTCGAGGCCGTGGAAGTAGCACCACCAGATTGCGACGCTTCCGGCCAAACTTACGGTCCCGGTCAGAAGTATCAAGGGGTCTTCCAGATTGCCCGCTATCGCCAGGCCGGTTGAAAAGATTGTCTCGCCGAGCGCGATCAGGTAGAACAACCCGAACCGCTCAAAGATCCTCTCTCCCGGGAGCGGGACCCGGCTTCCTTCGGTCTTCCGGCCCGGCAGCCGGTGCGCCAGCATATGGCCGCCCAGATCGATCGCGGCAGCGACACCCCATAACATCAAACGCGGCCCCGCACCGAAGAAGACGCCGGCAATCCAAAACGGCGCGCTCATACACCCCCAGATCAGCGTGCGCACGAAATGGTTGTGGGTGGTCCGGTCAAGTCCGACAGTGAGCATCCACGCACCTCGGCCCAGCTGAACCAGGAGATAGCTCCCAGCAAAGAGCCAGCCGAACGCGCCAAAGGCTGAGCCGATTGAAGCGTTCATGAACAGGGTGACAAGCATGACGAGCAGCACCATCCACTGCACCTCAAGCCGCGAAGTGTCCAGCAATGTCGCCGCCCAGGTCGTGTATACCCACACCTTATAGACCGCAAGAAGAAGCACAAAAGTCTCACCGGCCCCCACCCATGAGGGATGCTCCAGTAAATGATGGGACAGCTGGGATAGCGCGAAGACAAAGACCAGATCGAAGAACAGCTCAAGGCGCGTAACCCGGTCTCCAGAGGTCGCGGAACGCGTCAGCGACCTGGCACGGAACATCACTATCCTCCACTGGACTAGGAGCGGACGGACGCCCCTTCCTGTTGTCGAAAAGACTGACGACGGTCAGGAGAGAAGTCAAGGGGGAACTCGCCAGAGAGGTGGAGTCGGATCTCTGAACGCCCGGGAGTGTCCGTTTAACGGTGGACCCGTGGTTGGCATTTAGTTGATTCTTCCTTCGAAGGTGATAGCAAAGGCGTTCAGTGCCGGCTTCCACCTTGAGGCCCATCGTGCCCTGCCTTTGCCGGTCGGGTCCAGTGCCCGGGTCGCCCGGTAGAGGCATTTCAGAGCTGCCTGCTCGGTGGGGAAATGACCCCTGGCCCTGACCGCGCGCACGGGAGTTCCCGCTCCCGCGACCGGACACCTCGTGTTTGCCGTAGCCGAGGTGCTCGTCCATCTCCGCTTCCAGGGCGGTCTCCAGGACGTTTTTCGTGAGCCGGTTCAACAGCCCGCCCGGGCCGACGAGCTCGATTCCCTGCTTCCTGGCCTGTGCCAGGAGCTGCTGCGCCAACTCTTGCTGATCCACTTCAGTCGCCATGGGTTCCATGGTTTCGCTCATGATCAGTCCTCCCCGCCAGGCATCGCCGGCGTGTCAGGCCAACCCCGAATCCACCGTTATTCAGACACTCCCGGTTCTGCCGGGGCATTCTGCAATCGCGGACATCACAACGCAAGTCAAAGGCAGGTTCACTTACGACCCCTAATATGATGCCGTGACAAATCCAGAAACCACTTCACAACCGGTCGAAAAGGCCGGGGGAGGACCACGGCGGTTCCTGACGATCGAACAGGCGGCAGAGGAGCTGAACGTCTCCGACGCGCAGATCCGCACACTGCTTCGGGCCGGGGAACTCCGCGGCATCCAGATCGGCGGCCGCGGTCTCTGGGGGATCGGAGCCCGAGACCTCGAGGATTACATCGATCCGCGTACGCCCGCACCGTAGCCCGGATCGCCGCAGGAGATCTGGACACCTCCGATGAGGACCACGCCCGATGCCGGCCGGTGACTGGGGCGACATGTACCGCAAAGGCATCAGCGGCGGATCGATCGCCCGGCTCTGCGACGATGACCCGCTGGAGGTCCTCCAGGCTCTGGCCGCTGCGCGCCGGCAGGACCCGACCCTGGAGCACCCGGCGACGCCGCCGATCCATGAGTGGGCGGCCCGTGTCCGGGAACAGCTCGCCGTCGAGCTCGCCGGCCTGGAGAACGTCACGCTCATCGCCCTGGCGGGGGAACAGTACCGCTGCACGACGTAGCGTGGCCGGTCGAGGTCCCGATGAAAGGCCTCGGCATCGGCCGGCAGCTCGGCTGGCTGACCGGGAAACTCAACGCCCTCGAACCGGCAACGTCTAACGGCGCAGCGGCCCATTAGGCCTTGGAGCTCCGGCGTCGGGCGTGCAGTGCTGCCCAAACAACGAAGGTGACGAGGAACGCGACGGGCAAAAGCACCAGCGAGTTCCAGCCTTTAACTGTCATTGGTCATCCCTCGATCCGATTGCAGTGTCCTGCAGACTCTACCTCGGCGGCAACGAGGCGAGAACGCTGTGCGGCCACTCTTTGGTGAGCACATCGCTGAGCACGTGGTCGGGGCTGCTCACGCAATAGGGCGTGTGGTCCGGATCCAAGACTGCAAGATTCACCGGGGCGGCGAAGAGGCCCCAGGGCTCAATCTTGTTCGCCAGATAGCCGGTGAGTTTGAGCTCGCTGTACTCCGGTTTGTTCCAGACCGACGCGGCCCGCTGGAGGTCATCCGGGTGGATCGCGATCCAGACGCCATAGCAAAGGGTGTGCCCTCCATCCAGCCGGATGGGGAGCAGTGCACGGACGAAGGGGCTGATCCCTTGGATCTGCATGAGGGTGGCGAGATTAGGGTCCGGGTCACTCAGCCAACTGCCTTCGGCGTGGTGCTGCTCCTGGGTGTTGAGCACCGGGTCGGGGAGCCTGAAGCGGACATCCCTGTCATGGTCCGTCGTCGACCGCCCGCACATTTCGCACGCATGTGCTTTCGAAGTGCCCATTGATCCCCCAGATCTGATGACCGTTCGGATGATTCTATGCCGACACCTAATAGGAGGGTGGCCCCGAACCGCCGCCGCCGTTGTTCCGTCGGGTTCGGCGCACAGCCCACAGAACCAGCAACGTCACCCCCACAATGACAACAGCCACGAGCACAAGCATTACCAGCAGCACCATGACGTTCCAGCCCTCAAGCCTCACCGGTTCCCCATTTCCGTTTGGTCGTTTCGCGCCGACTCTGTCTGCCGGCGCGGGTGGCTGCTTCCGGGCGAAGTCGTTCTGGAGCGCCTGAAGATCGGCCGTCAGGGCTTCCATCGCCGACGTCGGCGGCTCCACCTCGCCCGCAGTTTCGCCGTGGCTGTCGCCGAACGGGAGTGTCTGAATAACGGTGGATCCAAGGTTGGCCTGACACGCCGGGCGTAGCCTGGCGGGGAGGACTGATCATGAGCGAAACCATGGATCCCATGGCGACTGAAATGGATCAGCAAGAGTTAGCGCAGCAGCTCCTGGCCCAGGCCAGGGAGCAGGGAATCGAGCTGGTCGGCCCGGGCGGGCTGTTGAACCGGCTCACGAAAAACGTCCTGGAGACCGCCCTGGAAGCGGAGATGGACGAGCACCTCGGCTACGGCAAACACGACGTGGTCGGGCGCGGGAGCGGGAACTCCCGCAACGGCACGCGGACGAAGACCGTCATGACTGAGATCGGGCCGGTGGAGATCGACGTGCCGCGGGATACCGAATCGACGTTCGACCCGCAGATCGTGAAGAAACGGCAGCGGCGGCTGACGGGCGTGGACGAGATCGTGTTGTCGCTGAGCGCGAAGGGCCTCACGACCGGGGAGATCGCGGCGCACTTCGGCGAGGTGTTCGGTGCCCGGGTCTCGAAGGACACCATTTCGAGGATCACCGAGAAGGTCATCGGCGAGATGACCGAGTGGCAGAACCGGCCCCTGGACCGGGTCTACCCGGTGGTGTTCATGGAAGCCGCCTTCATGGCGGAAATCATCCGCTCCGCGCTGCTGAGCGTCGACGAAGGACAGAACCTGGCCGGTCGTGCCCTGGGGATGTCGCCGGCGAAGGTCATGCTCAAGGTCGTGTTGCCGCAGGCCATCCGCATCGCGCTGCCGCCGACGGGCAACGAGTTCATCGGCCTGGTGAAATTCTCCTCCCTGGCCTCCGTCATCTCCCTCCAGGAACTGCTGACCACCGCTCAGGTAGGGGTCAACATCACCTTCCGCTACGCCGAGTACTACGCGGCCGCCATCATCTACTACCTGATCATCGTGAGCCTGCTGACATTGCTCCAGAACTACGTTGAGAAGAAATTCCTATGGACCTCGCGCTCAAAATCCAAGAAGCCATCCACGCTGGAACCGATCGGCCAAGGAGTTCACGCATGACCCAGATGCCACAGCCTACGGAGGCCCCGGTGTGGACACCTGCCGACCCGGTGCTGCAAGTGCGAAACCTGCACAAGAGCTACCAGGACCAGCACGTTCTCCGCGGCGTTGAATTCGACATCCACCAGGGCCAGGTGAAGGCCGTCCTCGGCCCCTCGGGCTCGGGAAAGTCCACAATGTTGCGCCTCATGGCACTGCTGGAACCGGCCAACGACGGTGAGATCCTTCTTCGCGGCCGCCCCCTCGGCGTCCGGGAGCGCGGCGCCACCACAGTTCCGCTGCCAGAGCGGGAGCTCGCCAAGGAACGGCGTGACATCGGCATGGTGTTCCAGAAGTTCAACCTGTTTCCCCACCTCAGCGCCTGCCGGAACGTGATGCTCGGACTGACCTCGGTCCAGAGCGTCCCCCACAAAGAGGCTGAGGAACGCGCCATGGCCATGCTCGAACGGGTGGGTTTGTCCCACCGCGCCGGGCACTACCCCTCGGAGCTCTCGGGCGGCCAGCAACAGCGCGTGGCCATCGCCCGCGCCCTGGTCATGAACCCGTCCGTGCTGCTCTTTGACGAGCCGACGTCGGCCCTGGACCCGGAGCTGGTGGGCGAGGTCCTCGACGTCATGGAAGGCCTGGCCAACGATGGCATGACCATGATCGTGGTCACCCATGAGGTCCGTTTCGCCCGCCGGGTCGCGGACCAGGTCACCTTGTTCGACAGCGGCGTGATCGTGGAGCAGGCCTCGCCGGACGAATTCTTCGACAACCCCCAGCACCAGCGCACCAGAAAGTTCCTCAGCCATGTCCACTAACGCCATCTTCACCGACGCGCGGCTGCCCGTCCGGCCCGTGGCCGTCTACACGGACATGGAAGACATCGACTATTCCGCCGGCGTCGCCCTGTTGGAGGCGAACGGCTACGACGTCCGGTATCTCGGCAGCCAGGACCCTTCCGCCATCATGGAACAGGCCAGGGACGCCGAAGCCCTGCTGGTCGGCTACGCCCCCGTGACGGCGGAGGTTATGGACGCCATCCCGGGTTTGAAGATCATCGCCCTGGTTTCCATGGGCTTCGACAACATCGACCTGGACGCCGCCAAGGAGCGCGGCATCTGGGTCAGCAACCTTCCCGGCGTCGCCACCGAGGAAGTCGCCTCCCATGCGCTGGCCCTTGCCCTGGCGGTCACCCGCGAGATCCCGTTTTTCCAGGGCCGGGTGGCCGAAGGCGACTGGAACGGACGGCCGGAAACCACGGTGTTCCGGCTCAGCCAGGAGCGGCTCGGACTGATCGGCCTCGGCAGGATCGGCAGCCGTTTCGGGGAGCTGGCTTCCGGCGTCTTCGGCGAAGTCATCGGCTACGACCCCTACCTCCCGGACACCCCGGCCACCCGGGACATGCTGGCCAAGGCAGGCATCCGCCGGACCGGCCTGGACGAAGTGCTGGCGGAGTCCGCCGTCGTGTCCCTGCACATGCCGCTCACGGAGGAAACCCGGCACCTCATCAACACAGAAAGCCTCGCGGCCATGCGGCCGGGCAGCTATTTGGTGAACGTGAGCCGGGGTCAATTGATCGACAACGGCGCCCTCCGCGCTGCCGTCGACTCAGGGCACATCCGTGCGGCGGCCCTGGACGTGCTCGACGTCGAGCCTGCACCGGCCGACCACCCGCTCATGGGCCACCCCCGGATCCTCGTTACACCGCACATCGGTTTCCTCTCGGACCATACCCTGGCCGAGTACATCAGGATCCAGGCCCAGAACGTCATCACCCGTGCCCGCACCGGTGCCCCGGACACCCCGCTGTTCGAACTGGAACCCGCCGGCTAAGGGCCGGCTGGCTCGCCGCGGCACCGCACTCCTCCTACACGTAAAGGTCATCCCCCATGTCATTGCCGACATCCCATGAAACGTCCGCCGCCGCACCGCCGGCAACCCTGTTCCTTGGCGGCCCCATCCGTACGGTCGACGCCGAGGATTCCGTCGCAGAGGCGATGCTGGTGATCGGCAGCCGCATCGCCGCCGTCGGGACGCCCGAGGAATGCCGCACTGCGGCCCGCGAACTGAGCACCTCGGTCCCGGAGGTTGTGGACCTCCAGGGCCGGACCCTGGTTCCGGGGTTCGTGGACCCGCATGCCCACCCGCTGATGTACGGGCAGCTGCTGTCCTGGGTGGACTGCGGGCCTGTTGCCGCGCCGGACATCCCCACTATGCTCGAACGCCTGGCACGGGCCGCGGCGGAGAATCCCGGCGACGGCCCGATCCGGGGCTACGGGTATGAGCACCGCAACCTGGCCGAGCAGCGCCACCCGAGCCGGCAGGAACTGGACACGGTCTCCACCACCCGCGAGGTCTACGTCATGAACGCCAGCGGCCATGGCGGCGTCGTGAACTCGTTTGTCCTGGACAAGTCCGGGATTGACTCGGCCACCCCCAACCCGCCGGGCGGCACGTTCTTCCGTGACTCAGAGGGAAACCTGACCGGTGAGCTCTCCGACGCCGCCTGCGACATTCTCACCGGCGAGGACGGAGTGAAGCTCGGCCACCATGGCCCCAATTTCCACCTCGCGGACAGCAAGGAACAGCACCGCGGTCAGCTCCTCCACGCCCAACGCGAGTTCCTCAGCCACGGCGTCACCATGATCGGCGACGCCCAGGTCACCAAGCGCGAATTCGCCGCCTACCTCGACTTGGTGGAGCGCGGGGAACTGGTGACCCGCATCAACGCCTACTTCCTCTCCAGCCTCCTGGATGAAGTCCTGCAGCTGGGCCTCGTGGACCGCTTCGGCGATTCGCGCCTGTCCTTCGCCGGCATCAAGCTCTACGCGGACGGAACCCTGGGCGGCTGGACGGCGTACTTCCCGGAGGGCTACCGTGACGACCCCTGCCGCACCGGTTCGCTCTACCACGAGCCCGCGGAATACCGTTCACTGGTGGTCAGGGCCCATAGCGCCGGGCTGCAGACGGCCACCCACGCACAGTCTCCCACGGCCATCCAGCTCGTGATCGATGCCGTGAAGGAAGCCACTGCCGCCGCGCCACGGACAGACCATCGCCACCGGATCGAGCACTGCGGCCTGCCCACACCCGAACAGATCACCGAAATGGCCCGCCTCGGCATCCTGCCGGTCAACCAGCCCCAGCACTACTTCAACTGGGGCCCGGGTGTATTGGACGCGATCGGCAGCCCGGGGGAGCGCTTCAACCCCTTGGGCGAATTCGTCGCCGCGGCACTTCCCGTCACCATGAGCTCCGACGCCCCCGTAGCCGACCCCCGCCCCCTCGAGGCCATCCAGACCGCCGTGACCCGCAAGACCCGCTCCGGCGTGCAGCTCGGCTCGGACGGACTGAAGATCGACGCCGCCGCCGCGCTCCGGGCCCACACCATCAACGGCGCCCGGGCCATGGGACGTGAAAAGGACCTGGGTTCCCTGGAACCGCAAAAGCTCGCTGACTTCGTGATCCTCGCCGAGGACCCGCTGGCGGCGCCTGCAGACCGAATCAGCAGCATCGACGTCGTGGAGACCTGGGTGGACGGTACCCGCGTCTACAAGCGCTAGCCGCCCGCCCGCACAATCAAAGGACCCAGCCGTGACCAGCACCATCCCCATCAACAACGTCGGCCTCGCCGTCATGACCACCCTGCGGAACTACGGGATTGACGTAATCTTCGGTATCCCCGGCACGCACAACCTTGAGTTCTACCGGCACCTTAAACCGCTCGGCATCCGCCCGGTCACCACCCGCCACGAGCAGGGAGCCGGATACGGCTCCGACGGCTGGAGCCAGCTCAAGGGGCTTCCCGGCGTCGTGATCACCACATCCGGACCGGGACTACTGAACGCCATGTCAGCCGCCGCCACCTCGTACTGCGAATCCCGGCCCATGATCATCCTGTCCCCGGGCGCACCGCGCGGCAGCGAATTCTCAGACATCGGACTCCTGCATGAAACCAAGGACCCCACCGGCGCCGTCCGGGCACTGATCGGGCGCAGCACCCGCGTTTCCAACGGCACCGAGGCCGTGGAACTGATCCACGAGGCCTTCGCGTCCTTCGCCCACGGGCGGCCGCGCCCTGTCCACATCGAGATCCCGCTGGACCTGCTGGAGTCCGCCTCAGACGTCCCGCCCGCCGTGCTGGAGGCCCGGCCGCTCGGCGCCCCGCAGAAAGCTTCCGACGACGCCGTCGCGGCCGCAGCGGAAATACTCCGGAACGCGTCCAACCCCGTGATTCTGGCCGGCGGCGGATCCCTGGGAACCGGCGCCGCCCTGCTCCAGCTCGCAGAGCTCCTGCAGGCCCCGGTGATCACCACCATCAACGGCAAAGCCGCCATCCCGGAAGTACACCCGCTGTCCCTCGGCTCGGAGATCCGGCTCACCGCGGCCCAGGACCTCTGCAACGCCTCCGATGCGTTGCTGATCATCGGCAGCAAGCTCGGTGAGTCCGAAATGTGGGGCGGAAAGATCCTCCCGCAGGGTCGCTGCATCCGGATCGACATCGACCCCGTCCAGCTGCACTGCAACCTCAGCCCCGGGCTGGAACTCCTGGGCAACTCGGCCGCCGTAGTGCCCCAGCTGCTCACGGCACTCGCCGGTCACGAGCCGGCAGCGACGCCGGACCTGGCCCCGCTGCGCGCCGAGTTGCAGGCCGAAGCCCGCTCCATGGCGCCCGTGCTGGCCAGGATCAACGAGATCCTCGCCGGCGCACTGCCCCCGGATACCGTCATCGCCGGCGATTCCTCGCAGATCACCTACTTCGGCACCACATCCTTCTTCCCCATGCAGCAGCCGCACCAGCTCCTGTACACGCCGGCCTACGCCACACTGGGCTACGGGCTCCCAGCCGCGATCGGCGCCAAGGTGGCCGCACCGGACCGCCCCGTGGTCGGCCTGATCGGCGACGGTGCACTCATGTTCGCCGTCCAGGAATTCATCACCGCCGTCGAACAACGCGTGGACCTGCCCATCATCTGCATCAACAACGGCGGCTACGGCGAAATCCGCCAGAACATGGAGGACCGCGATCTGCCTCCTGTCGGCGTGAACCTGACGCAGCCGAACTGGATCCGCCTGGCCGAAGGCTTCGGCCTCACGGCCTTTAATGTCGAGTCCCTCGACGACCTGGCAGACACCGTCACCAAGGCACTTGCCGTGAAGGGCCCCAGCCTCATCCACGTGAGCATCCAGTGAGCGCCACAGCCACGGCCGGCACCGCGTTCCGCGTGCTCAATCCGGCCACGGGAGAGGTCCTTGCCGAGTACGCGGAGGCCGCAGCAGCGGAGGTTGATGACGCCGTCGAATCGGCGCGCCGCGCCTTTGCCGGCTGGGGCCAGACGACGGCGGAACAGCGGGCTGCGGTGCTGGGAAGGGCGGCCGGGCTGCTGCTTGAAAGGAAGGAGACGCTTGCCCGGCTTGCCACCGAGGAAATGGGCAAGCTGCTGCGCGAAGCCGCCGCCGAAGTGGAGTTCTGCGCCGAGATCTTCGCGTACTACGCCGAGCACGGGCCGGGATTCCTGGCGGACGAGACGCTGGACTTTGCCGACGCGGTACTGCAGCGACGCCCCCTGGGGCCGATCCTTGGCATCATGCCGTGGAACTACCCTTACTACCAGATCGCCCGCTTCGCGGCGCCGAACCTCATGCTCGGCAATACGCTGCTGGTCAAACCGGCGCCGGCCTGCCCGCGTTCGGCCCTCGCGCTCGAAGAGCTGCTGCTCGACGCCGGCCTGCCCGCAGGTGCGTACCGCACCGTACTGGCCGGCGGGGAACAGACGGCCGTGATGGTGTCCGATCCCCGCATCCAAGGGGTCTCGCTCACCGGTAGCGAACGGGCCGGCGCTGCAGTGGGCGCCCTGGCCGGGGCCGGACTCAAGAAGCACGTCCTGGAGCTGGGCGGCTCGGACGCCTTCATTGTGATGGACAGCGAGGCCCTCGACTCCGTGGTCGACCTTGCCGCCGCGGCGCGGATGGAAAACGCCGGTCAGGCCTGCACGTCGCCCAAACGTTTCATTGTGGCCGCTCCCCTGTACGAGGACTTCGTCGCCGGGCTGCGCGCGAAACTTGCGGATTTCGTTCCGGGGGACCCTTTGGACCCCGGCACCACTCTGGCCCCCATGTCCTCCACAACAGCGGCCCGGAACCTGATCGCCCAGATTAATGCCGCAGTCGCCTCCGGGGCCACACTACACAGGGGCGGCAGGCTGAGCGGGACGGCCTTCGTGACGCCGGCACTCCTGACAGACATCCGCCCGGGCACGCGCGCCCACCGCGAGGAGCTCTTCGGCCCGGTGGCCGTTGTCTACCGGGCCGAAGACGAGGACGACGCCGTTCGCCTTGCCAACGATTCACCGTACGGGCTGGGAGCCGCGGTCTTCACGCAGGATCCCGAGCGGGCCGCCCGTATGGCCGAGCGGCTGGACGTCGGGATGGTCAGCGTGAACCGGCTGGCGCCCTCCTCGGCTGCGCTGCCCTTTGGAGGGGTCAAGAACAGCGGCGTCGGCCGCGAACTGGGGCCGCTTGGCATGGACGAATTCGTGAACCGGAAACTGCTGGTCCGCTGAAGCAGACGCAGGAATCTTTGAACATTGAGGAAGGAACGCAATGAACGACATCAAGAATGCCGGGCCGAAGTCCACCGCGTGGGAGTGGGTTGAGGAGCAGAAGGAACAGCTCTCCGCTTGGCACACGAACATCTGGGAGCTTGCCGAGCCTGCCTGGCGGGAGTACGAGTCCTGCGCCTGGTACGTGAAGACCCTGCGCGAGCACGGCTTCACGGTGGAGGAAGGCAGCGGCGGCATGCCCACGGCCTTCTACGCCGAATGGACCAGCCCGGCAGGTCCGGGCGCCCGGATTCTTGGCTACGCCGAATACGACGCGATCCCGGGCAACTGCCAGGCGGCGTCCACCAAGCGTGAGCCCCGCACGGGGATGTCCCGGTTCGCGCCAGGCCACACGGATCCCCATTCCGCCTTGGGTATCTCAACCCTGGCCGGTTTCCTCGCGGCGAAGGACGCCATGGAACGCCACAGCATTCCGGGCACCCTGGTGTACACGGGAGAGCCGGCCGAGAAGGTTCAGGGATCCAAGGTGGTCCACGGCCTGCGCGGCTATTACGACAACCTCGACGCCATCATTTCCTACCACCCGTTCTACATGATGCCCCTGTGCAATACCGCGCGCTGGGACACCCACTGCGGCTCGTACTACAGCAAGATCTACACCTTCACGTGCGACAACCCCGAGGGCTGGAACAACACCTACGGTGACAGCCCCATCCCGTCCTCGCACTCCGCTGCCCGGGCTCCGGGCGCCGACGCAGCACTCTTCACGATGTTCTCGCTGACCAAGACCACCCAGGATTCCATGCTGCCGCAGGCCGGCGGCTGGTCGCTGTCCGAGGCGATTCTCACCGCCGGACAGGCGACGGCGGACAACCAGCCGGCTGGGCTGGCCCAGATCCAATACTCCTGGCGCTGCCCGAGCCTGGCCGAAGCTGACTCGGTGCTGGCCGTGCTGGACCGCAACGCCGAACTCGCCGCCGCAGCCTCGCACTGCACCGTCAGCTCGCGCTGGGTGGCACGGAACCGGCCCGGCATTGCGAACCACACCGTGGCGCAGGTGGCGTGGGAGAACATCGCCGCCGTTGGGGCACCCGTCCTGGACGAACGGGCTCGTGAAATCGGGCGCGAAATCCAGGCCTCGTGCGGGGTGGAACCCATGGAAGATCCGTTCCACCCGGCAACCGCCGAGCTCATCAGCCCGCAGGACGCCGAGGCGGAGCTGCGGCGCCACATCCCGGCAACCCAGCAGAACTGGACCAGCGACGACTACGTGGAGATGACCTGGTACGCACCCACCATCCGCTTCTACACGGCCCGGCCCACGCTGGCCCCGGATGGAAAGGGCACCGCGTACCCCGGCTGGGCCATGACGGCCATGGGCGGCATCCCCGAAACCATCGACCCCACCATCACCGCCACGGGCAAGATGATCGCAGGCATGGTGCTGGACCTGGTGACCCAACCGGATATCGTTGCCGCGGCGAAAACCGAATTCGAATCCGAGAAGATCCGGCGCGGATCCCTGGCACCGCTTCTGCCCGCCGGATTCAGTGCGCCCACGGACTTCCGCTGGCCCCAATACATCGGTGAGGGCGATGCCCGTGACTGGTGGATCCCCGTTTCCGAGGAAGGTTGGAACACCGCGGTCGGCAGTTAGTGTTCCGTGCCTGAAATGCGGATCCCGGCATGGGGAGTGCCTCATTCGAGAAGGGAGTCTCAGTAGTTCGCAAATATTCAGAGCTGCCAAACACTACCCAATGCATCGCGGCAACCCTTAAAGGAAGAGAGCCGAGGACAGGCCCCACGATGGCCCGCTGGGGTGCCGCAGGGCGGCGCACAATGTGAGCGCTACCGCCGGGCGCGATGCCCTCGTCCACCGGCCGATGCAGCGGGTATCGTGCCCACGGAATTTCAAACCTACACAGTCTGGAGGCGAGAGTGACTGTTACTAGAGCTTGCGGAATCGGACTTCGCCTGCAACGAGAGTAAGGACTTATGACCATTCAAACGCGGTTCCCCATTTCCGCTCGGTCGTGTTTACCGACTGTATCTGCCGGCACGGGCGGCTCCCTGCACGGTGTCTTCCTCGCGCCGACCAACAGTGTCGCTGATGAGTACGAGTCGGATCGGGTAGCGTCATTGACCTTGTTTCGTTGTCTGCCGCGCGATGGGGGAGTGCCCGCAAAGAGTGTCCCTGTTCCTTGGCAGTGGGACTACGAGGGCCTTCAGGTTGAGTTGACCTCAATGCCAAGATCCGACATTCATCACCGGCTGGAACGACCGATGCCACCCCTTCGTCTGGCCCAAGACGAACGAACAGATCCTCCCGAAAGTCAACCGTCCCACAGCTTCAGAAACGCGATACTGGATCCGAGGGACCCGTATGCGGGACTCCGGCCTGGCTCGTTTATATGAGAGCATCCGGGATGCCGAAGCGCCTCCCAATGAGTACGCGAATGGCCGCGAGTAAAGGCTGATCTTCCAGCTCAACGCCCTCGCCCCCGTAGTACACGCCGCCCGTTTCGTCGGCCACTGCATCAATGTCTGAAAGCCTGAGGATCTCGCTCACGCGAAACTGATACTCGACGGGGGTCATTTGGCGAGACACACGAACTGGAATTGTGCTGAGTTTGCGCGCGACCTCAGCATCGGCGGATACAGTCATGGGCGCTCGTCGCGTTAACTGGTTCTGGTGCTGTCCGTGGGAGAAGATGACTTCCTGGTTCGCATCCAAGCGAAGGTCATCGGCGGTGACGCCGGCCAGCGTCAACAGAACGTGCGTCTCGAAGATCCGGATCGCACCGATCTTTCCGTAGATGACCTCGGCACCCTTGGTGAGGCCGAAGTGGGCCCCAATGAAGGATTCGTTCAAATCCCTCGCCGGAACCGCGTAC
>NZ_BAAAQB010000014.1:0-25111 GCF_039531445.1 Arthrobacter humicola
CCAGCAGCCAAAAAACAACGGGGGGAGAAGGGGACGCTGGCCGGTCACCGACCGCTCCCCGCCCACCACATCCTCGGAAAAGGACACACAACCATGAACGACTTCATCAAGTTCACCGCCGCGGCCGACATCCTCGCGTTCATCCCGCACACGCTCGGAGAGTCCCCGAAGGAATCTTTCGTCGCGTTGACCATGCAGGGAAACCGGCTCGGTGCCACACTCCGCATGGACGCCCCGTTCGGCGCCGATCCGGTGGACTACGCCCAGACGCTGGTCAGCTACCTTACCGCCGACGAGGCCGCCACCGGCAGCATTCTCGTGATCTACACCGACGAAAACAGCTCCGAGAACTCACGCCCGTACTCCGAGCACGTCGCCGCGCTCCGTACAGAACTCGACATCGCAGGGATGCCGCTGCGGGACGCGTGGATGGTCACCTCCGAAGCCTGGATGAACTATCTCTGCACGGACCCGGGCTGCTGCGCCGAGGAGCCGCTGGACGCGATCACCACCAGCACCGGAAACGCCGCCATGATCTACGCCGGAAGCAACATCACCGGATTCACCGAACCGGCACCGTTCGCAGGGGACGCGGGAACCCGCGAAGCGATCGCGGCCCACCGCCCCGATGGCTGGGCAGAAGGGCTGGAGAACAGCCGGTCCCAATGGGCCCGGATTCTGGAGAACCCCGGCACCCTGAACGGTCCGATCGCGCAGGAACTGGCAGGAGCATTCCAGCACCCCACCACCCGGGACTACCTGATGACCGACGTCATCACCAGCGCACCGGATCAGTTCACGTCCGTCATGCTCGGAGTGTTCCCCACCCGCCCCGACTGGGCACGCGTGGACACCGCCCAGGAAGTCGCCTTCGAACTGATGAAGGCAACTCCCGAAGGACAGCGAGCCCCGATGCTGTGCCTGATCGGCTGGCTGGAATGGCTCAAAGGCAAGTCCAGCTTCGCCGCCCGATACTTCAAGCTGGCACTGGAGGACACCGCCGATTACCGGCTCGCCGAACTGCTGACCGAACTCGTGAACCGTGGGCTGGTCGCTGACTGCGCACGGAACCCGGAAAAGTCCTACGCACGCCGCATGAACCCCTAACCGGACGGACTGAGGCCGGACCCCAGCCAAAGGGTCCGGCCTTACCCGTCGGGATCCTCCCCAAACGGGCGGCGGCCTCCCCCGCTGGCGCTCCGCCGGCCGCCGGTAACGCTGGCGCGGGCGCAGCCCCAACATCGGTGAACGCGCAGGAACTCCCGCTAGTGTGAATGGACCCCGCCGTCCGACACCAGGCAAGGAACCCAAGCTGTGGCCGATGAGATTCGCATGACCGAGGAAGACACCGTCGCCCCTGGCGCCAGCCAGCTCGAAGACGTGCTGGAGCTGAGCCGGCTGACAGCGGGACCGCGCACAGGCCCGGTAGACTATCCCGTGGAAGACCACCGGCTCGGCGAGCCGTAACCCCTGCAGCATTGAGGCTGCACCCCAGATTTCCTTTTTCCGAGGGAAACAGAAAGAGCCGGCACTTTGTGCCGGCTCTTTCGCCTTAACGCCCCCGGGAGCGCCGCATCCAAAAGACCGTGGCCATCGCCCCGTTCAGCCCGGCGATAAACACATCACCGCCAGCGGCCCTGCCGACGGCCAGGTCAACGCCGATCAGCATCAGCGAACACGCGGCGACGGCGGAAAAGACAACGGCCAGCACCAGAAGGACTCTCCGGGTGAGCACCGCGGCTCGGGCCTGCGCCCGTGCGGCAGCAGGTGCCGGCTCCGCGTCACTCATTTCCTCAACCCCCGGGCCCGTTTCGACGTTCCGTTTGTCCCCATCCGACGAGCCTACGGGAACGTCGGCGAAGGGCATGCTCGCAGGGCTCGCACCCGTTTGGGCGTCCGCTGGCGCGGCCGGCTGTGGGGTCCAGGGCGGCCGTCGCAGGGCTCCGGACACCCTGGCCCTTTCTGTCTACGACGTTTTTTGGCTGCTGTCCTTCGGATTGTACGTGTCCGCTCCGGCCCGTCTAGCCCCTCCTCCGTCGGGGCCGGCGGGCCCCGGAATCGGCTCCGGCGCTCCTGCGTCGCTGATTTCCTCCGCAGATTCCACGGCCCTTGCCCTCTGGGTAGACAGGCCTCCGTCGGCCACAGCTCCGCAAGCTTCGCCAGCAGCCAAAAAACAACGGGGGGAGAAGGGGAAGCTGGCCGGTCACCAACCGCTCCCCGCCCACCACATCCTCGGAAAAGGACACACAACCATGAACACCACACCCACGCTGGAAATGATCGACCCGACCACCCTGACGGTCGACATCAACGTCCGCAAAGACGCCGCACTCTCGGCCAGTTTCGTAGCCAGCATCAAGGAACTCGGAGTCCTCGAACCCGTCATCGCGCACCGCAAGGACGACGGCACGGTGCACGTGCTGATGGGTCAGCGCCGCACGCTCGGAGCCGTGGAAGCCGGACGCGACTTGATCCCCGTCATGATCGTGGCCAGCCCGGACGAAGCCGACCGGCTCATCACTCAGGTCGTGGAGAACATCCAGCGGACAGAACTGACCGAAGCGGACGAGGCCGAGGCCTACCACCAGCTCTCCCTGATCGGCGTTTCGGCCGCCGCCATCGCCAAGAAGACCGGACGGACCAAGACCACCGTCGAAAGCGCCCTGAAAGCCAAAGGCAGCACCACCGGGACCCAGGCACTGCACAACGGCTACACCGTCGAACAGGCCCTCATCCTCGCCGAATTCGAATCCGACGAGGACGCGACGGCCGAGCTCGAATCCGTCATCAAGGACGAACCCGAATATCTGGATCACATGACCCAGAAGCTCCGGGACGAACGCGACTCACGCGAACAGCTGGCCGCGCTGAAAGCCGCGCTCGAGGCTGAGGGAAAGACCGTGGTGGAGGACGCCGGTCACTACGGCGACCACGACACCCTGCGGGTGGACGCATTGAAGCGGGCCAACGGGGAACCGGCCACGGAGGAGGACGCCAACGCCGTCCTGATCAACACCGACTACCGGCGCCAGCACACCGCCATCCCGGTCGTCACCGGCTGGAAGGACCTCGGTTTCATCCCGAAGTACGAACGCTACGACGGCGGCACCGGGGCGCAGAAAGGCCCGATGACCGAGGAACAGAAAGCCGAGCGGAAGACCCTGATCGCCAACAACCGCGAGATGGAGACCGCGACCAAGGTCCGCCGTGAATTCGTGAGGACCCTGCTCTCCCGCAAGGCCGCACCGAAGGGCTGGCAGTACTTCACCGTCCACGCCATCACCCACGATCCCGAAACCGCCAGCGGCTACGACGGCAAGATCGCCGCCGACATGATCGGAGCCAAGACCAGCCAAGAGGAGAAGTGGGGATGGAACCCCCTGCGGGACCACACCGCCGCCACCACGGCCCGGCCCGAGTTCTCCCTGATCGCACTGGTGTGCGCAGGGTATGAAAAGACCGTCCAGAAAGACTCGTGGCGGAGCGCCGAACGACGCCACTTCCACTACCTGAACCAGCTCATCTCTTGGGGCTACACGGCCAGCGCCGTCGAGCAGATCATCATCGACAAGCACCCGACCGACATCGAGTAATGTAAAAGTGAGTCCGGGCGGCTGAACCCCCAATGCAGCCGCCCGGCCACTCGCCACATGCGGGACGAGAACCCCGAAAATTCGGGGGCGGTCCGCCGTATGTGGTAGCACCCGCTTCGGTCAGCGGCGGACCGCCCGTTCCCGCGCCCAGCCAGGACCCAGACCCGGGTGCCGCGCCTCCGCAGCGGATAAGCGGCCTACGGGATCACCGGAAGATTTCCTTGTTGCAGACGGTCGCCGGGTCGGTGCCTTCCACCGGCCATCTTCGTAGTAATTCTCAACGTCACCCTGGGCCGTCATACGGCCTTTCTGTCACAGACTGTTTACCCCCGCAACGTTGCGCACCCCGCACACCACCCTCTCGCGACCGGGCGCGCGTCCGCTCAGGCACCAAAGATTGGCCGTGGACGACAAGGGCGGGAGCCTGCCCGGGACTAGCACCACCTCCCGGCATGAGCGGTGCGGCTATTCCTGCGGCCCAAATCAGAAGACCCGGGACGGAGGGCTGCAGCCGCCGAAACTGGCAGACCAACCCCTGTTACAGCTTTCAAAAACCCCTAGAATTCAATGTATTTTACCTATTCATTCAGTTGAATGATTGGTAGAATTGAGACAGCAGTACAGAGCAGACGAACCTAACTAAAAGTGATACGAAACCGAGGACTGACCATGACTGTCACCATCTATACCAAGCCCGTCGGATGCTTCGGCTGCACGAAGACCAAGCAGAAGTTCACCGACGCCGGCATCGCCTTCACCGAGGTCGACGTGACCACCAACCAGGCCGCCTTCGAGTACATCACCGAGGAGCTCGGCTACTCCCAGGTGCCCGTCGTGGTCTACGACAAGGAGAACAGCGAGGACCACTGGTCCGGCCTGAACCCGGCCAAGATCGCCCGGGTCATCGAGATCGAAGCCGCCGTGCGGCAAGGCGCCCTCGCATGAGTCGCGGAGATAGCATCACCGTTATCGGCAACCTCACCGCCGACCCTGAGCTGCGGTCCACGGGATCAGGGATGGCCGTCGCGAACTTCACCATCGCCTCCACGCCCAGGACCCTCGACGCCGGCACCGGCAGTTGGGTCGACGGTGACACCCTCTTCCTGCCCGCGACGGCATGGCGCGGCATTGCCGAACACGCCGTTGCGTCCCTGGCAAAGGGCATGCGCGTGATCGCCACCGGCGCCCTGAAGCACCGGTCCTACACGACGAAGACGGGGGAGTGGCGCACCGTCGTCGAGCTCCAGGTCGAGGACATTGGCCCGTCCCTGCGCCACACCAGCGCGGAGGTCACGCGTACCGGTCCCGGCCCGGAGAAGGACGAGGAGCACCCGCCGGACAGATTCAGCCTGTCTCCCCGGGACTACGGGGACGACGATGCGTGGTTCGGTCTCGCAGCCAATCCCACCGGCAACATCGACGTCCCGGCCCCCGAGACCGAGCCCGGCCCACTAGATGGCGCGCATCCCGGCTTTCGGAGAAGCGGTTCAGCTGGCCCGGCGTCATGCTGGCACTAGAAGGTGTGTCCCTGCTCGTCTTCTGGCCGGCCGGCTCGTTCTGATTGACGGGCTCTGAGGAGCCACGCCGGAAGCAAGTATTCATGGGCCGGCACTGCGTGAGGGAAGATCAACGGGATGAAGAAGATCGCGGCATTCACGCCGTATTTCACAGAGGATGAGGCCGGGCAGGTCCGTGCGGCGTTTCTGGCCGCCGGCCACCTGGAAGGGGACGCGTCTGTGTCGGACTTCATTGTGCGGGCCACGATGCGTGAAGTGAAGCGGTTGCAGCGCCGTCACAACCAGGGCCGGGCATGGGCGCCTGTTCCGGCCGGTGGGCTGCGCCGCGGACAGCGCACCAAAGATGAACTGCAGCACCGGAACGGGGGAACCTGATGATGGCAAGACGGACCGAGGACACCGACGCGCCGCCGACGCCGGCGGCTGGTCTGGTGCTGCCCAGAATGCTGACCCTGGATCAGGTGAAGGAGGTCCTGAACGTCAACACGCCGTTGGTGTATGCGCTGGTGCGAAGCGGGGAACTGCGGGCCGCGCAGTTCGGCGGCCGGAACGTCTGGCGCGTCCGGGAAGATGACCTGCTGGCTTATATCGAGGCCGCGTACGAGAAGACCGCGCACCGGATCGCGGCCGGGCAGATCCCCGAGGAAACCATCACCGAGGACTGACCCACCTGGGGTTCCCTGGACCCGGTGCTGGGGCAGAATGAAAGCATGTGCGGCAGATACGTGATGTCAAAGGCGACCGGTGATCTCCTGGCCCATTTCGAGGCGAAGGAGATCGAGGGCAGCCCGCCTCCGCCGTCCTGGAACGTAGCGCCCACCCAGGACGTCCCGATCATCACCGAGAAGCTGGATGAGGACACCGTGGAGCGCCGGCTGCTGATCGCCCGCTGGGGCCTCGTCCCGTCGTGGGCGAAGGAGGTGAAGATCGGTTCGAAGCTGATCAACGCCCGTAGCGAATCGATCCTGGACAAGCCGGCCTTCCGCAAGGCTGCGATCAAGCGTCGCGCCCTGATCCCGGCCGAGGGATATTACGAGTGGCAGAAAACCGAGGATGGGAAGAAGATCCCTCATTACCTCCACTCCGGGAAGGACGAGCTGCTGGCCTTCGCCGGGCTGTACGAGTTCTGGCCGGACCCGTCACTGCCCGTAGATGATCCGCGCCGGTGGCTGCTCAGTTGCACCGTGCTGACCACCACGGCCCACGATTCCCTCGGCCACGTCCACGACCGGGCCCCGGTCATTGTCCCGCCGGAGATGTTCCATGACTGGCTCAACCCCGGCACCACCGACAAGACCGAGGTGCAGAAGATCCTGGACGCCATTCCCGAACCGGTCCTGACCACGACCGTTGTCACGGACCGGGTGAACAGTGTCCGCAATAACGGCCCCGAACTCATCGAGCCAGCCACCTGACCCATGGAACAACCTGCCGGCCTGCGGATCCAATCCAACCCTCTTGCGGCGCCGGTGCCGGAGCCGCAGCGGCGCCGGGCCGTAGACCGGGTAAACGGACGACGGCCGCCACCTAAAGGGTGACGGCCGTTCCTGCGGTTTGGTGCACCCGCTTGCGGGTGCTTCTTTGGGGTCCTTGGCTGAAGAAAGCCGGCCCACACCTCGGGTGCGCCGGGCGCAGCCGGCATGGTCCATGGGGAAGGACCCGGCAGCCCGCTAGGGCTGTGTGGTTGCGGTGGTCAGCACATCACCGTGCGGGGGCAGCGGAGGCCTGTCCGGCGGTCTCCGCGGATGAGGCTTTCCGCCGGCGGGCGACGGCGCCGGGTTCGAGCCCTAGCTTCTTCAGTTCCTCGGTGCTCCATCCGTCTTTGGTGGCCCGGACGTAGGCGCGTTTGTCCTCGCGTTCAGCTTCGGTGAGTTGTTCCTTGAGGTCCGCGACCCGTTGCCGGGTCTTGACCAGTGTGGTGACGGAGTCGATGCGCGAGTCGAGCAGCGCGCGGGCCTGGTTACGTGTCTGTTCAATGTCGAGGTTCGCCATGCCATCCACCCTAACCCGCAGCCCGCCACCGTCCGTGGAAGCCACGGCGACCGAAGACCGATCCGCAACATCGGCGGAGCAAGCTATACACTTACACATGTGTAAGTGGCTTGGCGCGTTCGACACTGGCGGTCGTGTGCGGCACACTGGTCAGTGTGGTCCCCGGGTTCGGGGTCGCTGCGCTGGGCTTCTGAGGGGATGGGGGAACGAGTGACCGATGAGAAAGCTGCTCGTTCCAGGCTCACCCGGCGTCGCCGTGAAAATTCGCCGGCGGGGACCAAGAAGCACCGCGACCTGTGGGTCACCGCGGAGGAGGAAGCCGCGCTGGTCACGAGGGCTGAACGGGAGAAGGTGACCGTTCCGAACCTGCTGATTTCCTCGGCGCTGTCGGAGCAGTCTGATTCGCCGACGGAACGCCGCGCTATTGCTGCGGAGCTGATGTCCCTGCACAATCTGCTGGCCCGGTCCTCGAACAACATCAACCAGCTCGCACGGCAGGCGAACGCGACGAGCGAGTTCCCCGTCGAGGCGCGCGAGGCGCTGAAGCACCTGCGTTCCGTGGCCATGCGCATTGATGACGCCATTGACGGGCTGATGTAGCCGATGATTCCGAACATCACCCGCGGCTCGCGCATGGCCGGGCTCATGGTTTACCTGGCCTCGACCGACTCGAACAAGACGAAGAACTCCCACACCGACCCGCACCTGGTGGCCGGGGATGCGGCGATCATGGCGTGGTACGACGACGGCGTCCTGGACCACGACGATGCCCTGGCGATCGCCCAGCACCTGGACCGGCCACGCAAGGTGTTTGGTGTCTCGGTGCAGATCAAGGACATGCAGTGGGACGCGGCGAAGAAGGAACGCGTTCACGTCGGCTACAAGGACGCCAGCGTCTGGCACTGTTCCCTGAGTCTGCACGCCGAAGAGGGCGCGCTGACGGATCAGCAGTGGGGCGATATCGCCAACGACTTCGTGGACTCGATGGGCTTCACCGAGACCAGCGGTAAGGCCCGGTGCCGGTGGGCGGCGGTGAACCACGGCACGTCCGAGAACGGCAACCACCACATCCACATTGCCGTTTCCCTGGTCCGCGAGGACGGGACTAAAGCCTCCACCCACGGCGACTACAAAAAGGCGCAGCAAACCTGCCGCGAGCTCGAGGTAAAGTACGGGCTGGAACAGCTCTCCACGGTGCACGCCACCCGTGGATATGACCGGGCCGAGAAGGCCAGCGCGGTCCGGGACGACCGCGAAATGCACCGGTCATCCCTGGCACGGAAAGTGCGCGCCAGCGCCAGCGCCTCAGCAACAGAGGCGGAGTTCGTCCGCCGTGCCCGCGACACCGGCCTACTGGTTCGGCCGCGCTACGCGAAGAACACCACCGACGTTATCGTCGGGTACTCGGTAGCCGAACGCCCCGCTCGGGGAGAACGGCCGATCTGGTTCGGCGGCGGGACCCTCGCCTCCGACCTGAAACTCGGTGCCCTCCGTGAAGAATGGCCCGACACCCCGCAGCAGGCAACGGAAGCCGCAGCCGAATGGAACGCAGCGGCCCGGAACAAGCGCACGGTCTCCAGGACCGGCCCCGAGCACGCAACGCCGCCGGCGGAAGCGTGGGTGGAATACACCCGCAACGCGGCCGCCCTGGCGGACCAGCTGCGCACCATTCCCCGTGATGATCACGCGACCTGGGCGAAGGCCGCCCGGGACGTCTCCGGGGCGTTCGCGGCATGGTCCTACCGGCTCGAACCGACGCCCGGTCCGCTGGCTGCCACCGCCGCCGAACTGTCCCGCACCGCCCAGCTGCGCGCACCACGACAGCACGGCAAACCCGTCCCTCTCCCGTCCATTGCCGGAACGGCCATGTTGTTCATGGCCGCGTCGAGCAGGAACAAGACGGCCGCACAAACCGCCCTCATGGTGCAGCTGATCAACACCGCCTTCGCCGTGTATGAAATGCACGCCCAGTCCGGGCGGACCCGTGAAGCGCAGCGCATCCGGTCCGTGGTCGAGCACCAGCTTGCCCCGTTCACCGCGACCATGCCCAAGCCGGTTTTGGTGGGTGCCGGGCAGCAGCCGGCCCCCGCGGTCGGAGTACCGCCGAGGGCGATCGATATCGCCCGGCGCGGCATGGTGCCTATCCGTCCCGGATCAGCACTGCCAATGTCTCCGACACCGGCGAAGAGCACCCAGCCGGCTCGACGCGACTCCGGACCGGACCTCGACCGATAACGACCGCCACCAACTGCAAGGGGAACAGCATGAGTGAATCAGACGGAATGGAAGACGTCCTGGACGGCGGGCTGCGGCAGGCGCTGATGATCGCCTCACGCATTGCCGAGACACTGGCACGCCGACGCCAAGAGAGCCAGCGGCAACAGGAACGCCAGGACACCCAGGCAGCGCACGAAGCCCAGGCACGCCTCGCGGCAGAACGCAGCGCGGCGCACGCGGCGCTGGCACCGGCCGAAAAGGACCAGTGGTGGGACAAAGCCCAGCCCCATGACATCGCCACAGCACATGCTGTTGCCGAGGGCTGGAAGGACCACGACCCGTGCGCCCTCGCAGCGTCGGAGACGATCCGTAGGCAAGTCCTCGCCCGCTACGGCATCGACACCCACGACGTCGGCGCAGACGCCGCCTACCTGGAATCAGGGATCCAGGCCATCACCACCGAGAAGGCCCGGCAGGATGAGCTGGCGCGCAGCCAGGAAGAGAACCGCAAAGCGGCCGTCGAACATGAGAAGGCCATGGGCCTGCTCGCAGCAGCCCGCGCCGAAGAACTCCGCGCCCAGGCCGCGACACTGGCCCCGGAAATGGCACGCCACAACGTGCCCGCGGAGTACCTGGCCAACCCTGAAATGGCCAAGGCATTGCAGACCGCCCACAACGCGAAGACCCCTAAGGCACTGGAGGCAGCGGACGCCATCGTGAAGGAACGCCTGTTCCTCATCGACAAGGACGGCATCACCGGCCCCGACATAGACCAGCTGCGGAAGGAAACCACCGCGAACATCAACGGCGCCGGCGACGCACACTTCCAGGACCCCGCATTCGTCAAAGCCGCCATAGAAATGCACGAAGCCAAACTCCTGGCCGAGGCCGGTGTCAAGAGCGATCAGTGGGAGTACCTAGACCAGCGGTACGAACAAGCTGAGAAGGAACTCTTCGCCCGCATGGAAGGCGTCGGCCGCGAGATCGAGAACCGCGTCACAGGCAACGACAGCAGTCGGCTCAAAGACCAGGTCCTCAAAGCCGAGAACACCTCGGCCGCCGACTACGGCTCGGCCGAACACCACGAGAAATTCGCGGAGTCCCTGGCCAACACCGGCGCGAATGAGACCCAAATACGCGGACGCCTCGCCGCCGCCCGCAGCGAAGGCACACACCCCAGCGCCGCAGTGACCATGGACAAGGGCGCCGCCAAGGCCAGAAAGTCCCGCAACGGGGCAGCCGTGGGCTCCGAAAGGGCCAAAGGTGGCCCCGGCCGATAACCCGTACCGTTCAAAAGGGAGAGTCAGGTCATGAGGTGAGAAAGCGCTTCCACACAAAAGCTGGGCCGGGCAGAATGCCCGGCCCAGCTTTGGAGTTGTAGAGAAGCGCTATCGGCAAAGCCTGTTGGTCCCTGAAGACCATGTTGTCCTGTATCGGTAAATCCTCGTTCCGTTCGAGCTGAATCCTACGGGTCCAATGTTGACCCCGGCCCCGTATCCCCCGGCGACGTCGTTGTAGCTGTCGACTGTTGTCCGGTAGTCTCCACAGCCGCTGGCGAGCTCACCTCGAATACTGTTCCAGCCGTTGTTGTTGACCCAGTTTCCGCCACGGTATGACCATCCCCACAACTCGCGCTTCTCAATCTTCATATAGCTCCAGCACCCGTAAGTGCCAGAGCAATCGCGGCTGAGGTTTGCCCAGCCTTCCGCGGTCGTGGAGTTGATCTTATTCGGCGCGTAGACCGAGTAGGTGAAGGCCGCAGCCTCAGCGGGGGCGGCGGCAATCGCGCCTCCGGTAGCGATCAGTGCGGTCAGGCTCAAGATCGTGCCGATTCCCTTCGTGAGCCTCGAAAGGCGAAATGCGTGGAACATTTTACTCTCCTTGGTTTGCAGCTGTTCCGGTGGATACCGGCTTACTCAACAAGACGACGTGCACTGGCCAAGGTTGGAGGATCCGCTGAACTCAATCTGAATGTTCCGGGTTGAGGCCCGCGTCGGTGACGGCGCGCGGAGCGGTCGCGAGATGCGAAGGGCGAGGGCAGTCAAGCCGCACGTGCTTGGAACGAACTCGAGGCCAAGACGGAACGCGACCGTCGTTTGGCAAAACGGGAATGGAACCGGAGCCACAAGGCGCACAGGCCTAAGCAGTGGCGTGCGGGCAGACTCCGATCTGGAGCTGCGGTCCTAAAGGCCGGCCCACCCGTAGGGCCAGTACCGGGTGCTCCAGCGGTGACGCAGGTCCGCAAGGAGATTCCCATCTCCTTGGCCACATGGCAGACATCGTTGCCGAGGTTGTGACCAAAAGCCTGGAGCACCGGGAGGGGCCCATCGGATCTGGCGTTGCGCTGCAGTGTTAGCGCCCGGACTGTCTCCCGGATTCTGGCCCGCCGCCGCGGCATGCCACGGCTGTGGGGGACCTTGACCCCGTGACGGAGATTCTGATCCGGTCTTCCCGGGCCACCGACCGCCGCTATGAACGCGATGCCCCGGGGGACATGATCCACATCAACGTCAAGAAACTCGGGCGGATCCCCGGCGGACCAGAAGCTAGGTTTCGACTACGTCCACGTGCCGCCATCGATGACCACACCGGGTTGGCCTACGCCGAGGTCTTTCCCGATGAGAAAGGCACAGCCTGCGCCGGATTCCTCACCAGGGCTGCGGCCGCCATGGCAGCCAGAGTGGCGCCGGTCTAACGCGTGATGACTGGCAACGCCTTCGCCTACCAGCTCTCCCGGGATTTCCAGGACGCAGTGCTGCACTGGGCGGGAAACACATCCTGATCAAACCCCGCTATCCCTGGCAGAACGGTAAAGCAGAACGCTTCAACCCCACCCTGCAGGAAGGGTGGGCCTACCGGCAGCCCTTCACCTGGAACCAGACACGTATCGACGCCCTGCAACCATGGCTAAACTTCTACAACAACCACCGGCCACACGGCAGCCTTGGAGGCAAGCCACCCGTCAGCAGGTGCAACCAACCTAGTGGCTGAGTACACCTAAGTCTTAGTGTGAGGAGTTCCCTAGCGGATAGGAGACCGCGACCTGTAGAGAGAACAAATCGGCGTTATCGGCATAGTTCGAATCGCAGGCTGGCGCCGGGGGAGGGTTCGATCGCCAGCCCCGAGAAGCGCGCCAGACCGCGAGAGGAGACACGGGCGGTGTGGACTATGCCGTTGGGCTCGATGAGCGCGATGGTAAGCGGACGTGCAGTCAAACCGGTTGCGGTAATCTTCATTGCCAAGTCGCAGATGCGGCCGTGCTCGTCGAGGTCGCACTCGAACTGCACGACCTCATTGTAGCCATCTGCGAGGAGCTCGGGCACTGGGACCTTGACGGTCTTAGCGACCGACCCGACATCACGCGCAAGCGCTAACGCGGAGGCGGACGCATCGATGCGCCAGTTTTCCAGATCGACCAAGAAGGCGGCCACGCGGGCATCAGAGTTGCCTTGACGGGGGACGATGCCCAGACGCGTAAACACGGTGGCCTGCGCCTCGGCCAGCTCGTCCGCGTCGACCTCGTCGAGGTTCCCGACCAGGTCAGCGCCGTCTTCCGCTTCCTCCAACTCGATCTCGGCCTCGAGCAGACGACGCCACAGGTCGATGGCTTCCGGGCCTTTCCCGAATACTTCGTTAGTGCTCATTACCGCTCCTCCTTCCAGTCTGCGAGGCAGATGGCTAGTTTCTTCTTTGTCTCATGTACGCGACTCTTAACGGTCTTCGTGGTTAGTCCTAACCGCTCCGCAATCTCAGCGTGGCTCACCCGGCTGAAATCTCCCGAATCGATGTCGAGGGCGAGCTCCGCGACCGCTCGGTGCGCCGGTGGTAGGGCCTCGATCGCTGCAAGGATCCGGCGACGCAGCTCCTCGATCTGCGCGAGGTCGGGTGGGGTTGGACTTGGATCTTCGACCTGGATCTCATCGTCTAGGCCCAGCACCACGGCTCCGCCGCCACGCTTCGCCGCTAATTCCTGCTTCCAGTTATCGATGATCACGCTAAGCACGATTCGGGCGAAATATGCTCCCGGGTTATCGCGTGCGGGCGCTCGGCGTCGAGCCACAGCGGCGAGACGTGCGAATGCCTCCTGCACGGCGTCCTCCCTGTCTTCCCTCTTCCTGAGCTTTCTGGCTGAGACCGCGTACCCGACCCGCATCAGGTGCTCCAGCGTGGTGCCGGTAAAGACCTCGATTGCTGCACGCGGATCGGACTCGTAAGGAGAGATTATGTCAATGTCATCGAGGTCGTAGTCGTCATCGCCCTCAGCGGCGAGAGTGTGGGTCGTCATGTCACGTCCTTCCATGCCGGGCACCGGCCATACGCGAAACGCTACAACTATTAAGACGAAGTTGGGACGTCGGGGTTGGAATCAGTCTCGCGCCGATGGCGGGGGTGCCCTCCAAGTGTGGGGAATCGGTGACCCCGCCCGAAGTGCGCGTAGGGCGCCCAGATGTGCGGGGGCAGTCCACCCGCGATCGAGGCCAGTATCGTCTCGCAGTACGCGGCCAGCGAATCGGCTCGGTTTGCGTTCCTATAGAACAGCCGGGAAAAGGCATGAGCCTGTTCGGGCGGTATATACCCGGTGGCAGCAATCAGGGACGCCGCTCCCCGGAGACGGACGGCGAGCGGGAAGCCGTTGAGGTCCCCGCTCCGGGGGTGGATACGGCCGAGACCGCACACATTGAGGAAGACGAACTCGGCCTGGGGCCCGTGGATGATCCAGTCCGCGGCAGTCACAGCGATGCTCCGGGAGAGAGCAAGTTGCGAATTGAAGGACTGCGGCCACGCAAGGGAACGGCCGTGTCCCGAGACGTGTAGCCCCCCAAGCTTGCGACCGCTAAGCAGCCTCTCACGTCCGGCTTCGGCATTCTCCGGCCACTCCACACTGAGTTGCTGTCGTCGCAGGGCGCGCGTGACTTCCCGCGACTCGCGCTCCGCGTGCGCCGATACGTCCCACCCGCACACCAGCCAGGGAGCCCCTTCCCCGACCACCTCCTGGGAGCCGATGTGAGGTTCTTCGGGGAAGTAGGCAACCGCCTTGCGCTCGATAAGGTAACCTTCCGGCCCCCGCGCGGCGTGAACCGGCAACGACGACATCACACCTTGCGGAACGAACAGCAGTACTCGGGCATCAGCGACGATCGGCAAGATCGGCTCTACAACAGCCTTGTGCAGTTCTTCCAAGGCGCCCGCCGTTTCGTCGATCCGTGAGGGGCGCAGCTCAAACCAGATGTCTTCGGACAAATCCAGAATCTCGGCGGAACCTTTCTGGAGCGCCACCGCCTGATGGCGCTCCCCGGCATCACCGACGCGGGTGATGAGCGCCCACGATTCGCTGATGCCTGGAATTAACCGGATGAGGGCCTCGTCCTGCCGCGGCCGGACCACTCGGGGCCTGGGCACTAAATTGTCCTCGACCGAGGCCGGCGGCGGCGTGAGTATGCGATCACGAATCCGGGTGAAGAGCTCCGCCTGGTCCTCGGCTCTCCGGAAGTAAAACGAGGACTCCATAAACTGCAGTTCCATCGCATACTCGGGCCGAAGCGCTACGGCGAACTGCACCCATCCAGCAGTTGCGTCGAACAGTCGAGCCGCTTCGCTAACGAATCCCGCCTCTATCAGTGATGCGATGAGCCTTTGGCTCCGATGGCCGGTCCAAGAAGCGGTGTCTATCAGGTCGCTGCCGCCCGTGGTTAATAGAGCAGTGTCCTCAATTGCGGTGATCAGAGCCTCCACCTGCTCCGCGACCATGGAAGTCTCCTGTAACCGGAACGCATGCCCAACAGCGTCGAACAACGCCCGCAAAATCATGTTGGGACGCCTTTGGTCCCTTGCATGCTCAGCGCTGATCCGGGCGTGCATGAGCTTGACCCGCGGATCGGTACGCGGTGATCGAGCAACCGCCAAATGGATCTCGGGCAGCAGCTGGGGTGTGAAGACGCCGGCCAACTCGGCGGCAGACAGCAGCATCCACAGTTGCGCCCCCGCAACATCGTCCGGACCGGAGGGCGTCGGCTTGTCCAAGAACGGGCGTCTGGGCACAGCCCAACCATCGATGGCCTCCACCGCCGCGCAGATGCCGGGGACGTCCCTCCGAGTATGCTGCGAGGAGATGGACCGACCGGTGTTCAACAGCGCAACGATGAGTGCTCCCGGTATTCCCCGTGCAAACGTATTAACCAAAACACTGACAGGGTCCGTCGCGGCGGTTGCAGCAGAGCTTAGGGCGTCGTCGGAAGCTAGAGGCAGTGAATACTGGGATGACGATGTTTCTGCGCCGAGGTCCATCTCGATGAGAGTGTCGTGTCTTCCATCCGCTGATGCAGGATTTGCACTTACCGTCTTGGGCCTCTGCTGCAATTCGGCCGACTTGGCGTACCATTCTCTGGACATTGAAGCCCAGAATGCTCCAGAGGTGCGGAGCTTCTCACTGTGGAGAGATTGCCCCAAGCGTCTCGCCGCAGCGGCTGAGCGCCTAAACATCCGTGAGCGCGCGTTGGCGGTGCCGCCCGAGAAGCGGTGGGAAATGCGGAGCACATGCTCCATCTGCCGCTGCCGCTCGACAAGGTCCGGGTGTCTATGCGCCACCGTAATAGCTTGCTCCCACTTCTTTAAATCGTCCGTCTCCACCCGCTGAAGCCGATTGAGTGCGTGCCGGCTCAGTTCCCAGTCTCCAAGGCTGCCGCTGGCGTCGGCGAGATGATCCAGGACTTTGGCTACCACAGCTGCACCCGGTAGAGCCGGCAACGTTGGGACTTCGACGGAAAGCGCAGGCATCGTCGGTGTGAGCTCCCGATATCGCTCGAACCCGTCAAGCAGGGCATCGCGACGTTCGCGGAGTGCGTCCAAGTACGGCATCAGCTTCCAATGGCTCAGGCGCAGGAGCAGGTTGTTTCGCGCTAGGCCGATCTGAAGGTGTTCCACCGCGAGGAAGTCGCCTGCGCTCTTATGTTGGGAAATTACCTCAGATGCCTCGTCGAGTCGCTCGAGGGCGGCCGCGATCCTTTCGACCGCTTCGTCATCGCGCATGTGCGCGGCGATGTGTGCGCTTAGTGACGCCGTGTGTGCGATGGCCTTTGCGCTCTGCGCTCTTGAGGGAAGATTTCCGCGCCATTCCCATGCCATGGCCGCGAGCCTATAAGCCTGTAGATGGGCACTGACTTTGAATTCCTCTTCAGCAGCATTTGTGAAGATGTGGAACCATGCCGCTGACGACTTGGTGCGCTCGGCCACCGAGGGTGTCGTGTAGTACGAGTCGACCAGTGCTAGGTAGAGGGCGCGTGCCGCCCCGCCTCGATCTTTTCGGTGTCGGCCCAAGGAGTCCGCCATTTTACGAACCCGATCGAACTCCTTGAGGGTCAGACCCGGGTATTGCCGTGAGAGGGTGCTGATCACTAGCCAGCGCATTGACTCCGAGCGCATCGCGGAGAGGGGGTCGGTGGGTTGGGCACGCCATATCGCCTCAATTACTACCCAGAGCCAGTTCCCTGCCCGGGCGACCCCCAGCATGCGCTCGGGGCGCTGCGCTGAGGGTAGCCATTCCGAAAGGTAAGCGGCGGTGGCTCTGGGATCAAGCTCCGATAGTGCACGGCCTAGGGTCTGTGGGTCGGGTGCGTATTCCTCAACCCAACCGTGAAACGCCTTCAACGTGCGGGCAAGCTCGCCCGTACTTTCGCGGTTACGGTGCCTTTGACGCCGACGCGGACTCATTCCCCGATGCTATAGCCTGCCGCCAACAACCGTTCCCATGGCACGGTCACCGCTGCGCTCTGCCCGTTCTTCCATGGCCTCGGCGATGGCCACCGTCAGGGCGGTGGCCAGCGGCGCGGGTTGAACTGGCGACGGGGATCCGTGGCCATGGACGCTCCGCGGGCCGGGGCGACCTAGCGGAGCGTGTTCCTGCTTTGAGGCACTGGATCATCTTCTCGGCCCGTGCCGAAGATACCGCCGCGCTGCTTGTCGGCCAGCTTCAGCGTGGACTCCAGGCCCTTGTACTGCAGCTCGTAGTCCTGCTCTTTGAGGATTTCGATAGGTTCCTGGCTGAACTGAGGAGCGGCCATGGATGGTGCGGAGTTGCCATGAAGGTCATCCCCCAGCCGCTCCAGGCCCACGGTTCCTGACGAAAGCCGACACGCCAGACCCCGCCGGTGGCTCAGCCGCGGTCAGGTGCGCAGAGACCACCGATCAGCCTGCGGCCGCGAACGCGCGGGCGGCGGCCAGCACTTGCGGGCCTGCGTCGTCCAGCTGGCCTTCGCGGAGCAGGCGTGCCGGCGGGACGTCGTCCAGCTGCGGGTTCATGCCCTGGAACCAGGCCTGCACCACGGCCCGGGAATCACGCTCCGCGAGCAGGGCAGCCACATGGTAGGCGGTCCTCAACCGCTGCATCACCTCGGCAGAGGGTTTCCGTTCCCCGTCCGCCCACAGCCGGACGGCCCGGGTTTCCTTCACGGACCCGATGTACGCGACGAGCTTTGCGCCGAGCAGGTCCCTCAGATCCCGGACCAGCACGTCCTCGGGCAGCCGGATGGAATCCTGGTGCGCCTTCAACCCGCCACGGGCGCCTGTCACTGCAGCCATAGTTCATGCTCCCACGAAAAGGCATGTTGGATCAAGGCCTGAATCACACCCCAAATGACACCCAATAAAGCCGATATCCGTGATTATGACAAGCTGTAATCTGCGTATCTCATCAGATGAATCAACCAGACCCTCTCCCGCGTTCATCCCGGGGCGCGTGTCCAGGGCGCCGGGTGACGCGAGACATTCTGCGGGAGATGTTCTGACGCCCCAAAGCCGGGAACATACGCTCCCTGTCCAGCCCGAACACCAGCCAGGACCTGCGGCATGAGCCTGCCGACCACGCTTCGGATCCTGCGGGTCCTCCTTCAGGACCTCGACATGGTCAGTCAGACGGACAAGTCTTACCGGATCGGGCAGGCTGTCCTATCCGCCGCCGCTGCTACCTCGAGGATGCCCCCTTGGTAGTGGCGGCCCGCCCGGTCCTTCAGCAGGTCTCCTCCCAGCCTTTGAACTCGGCGCCGAGCTTGCGGAGGACCTCGCACTCTGATGACCATGGAAATGGGCAAACTGCAGCCGAGGCCCGCGGCGAGGTCACGTACGGGGCGGTGTTACTGCGATGGTTCTCTGAAGACGCAGGGAAGTCCCGGCTGAGGGTGACCAAGAAGCGCCGCTGGGGCCGTGAGCGACGGTGCAGTCGTGATCTTGGGGGGTAACGGGGCACACGTAGACGGGCAAAGATATTTAGCAGCCGGGCTTCTGCTCGACGTGCGCAAAGGGGCCCGTATGAGAACCGCCAATAATCAAGGTCCGGGGTCTCAGATCATCCGCTTAGCAGGAATATGGACCATGCTTTGGTTCCAGACGCCGACAATTGGAACATATCAGCCTTCGGTCTGAGGTATCTGTCGGATGTTGTGTTCCTGGATGTCGATAATCTTGCGTTCGTCGGCGTCGGTTCGTATCCATAGGATGCCCAGGCCAGCGGCCGTTAGGTCGACTGTGCCCTGCCACGGTCGGCCGTTCTCGCCGTGGACTTCCACCCTGTCACCCGGAGCGAGGGAGTAGAGGACCTCGATTTTCGGTTGCGTTATTCCGCTGATTCGTTGAGGCAGGCGACCATCTAGCATGCGTTTGCTTCTCGAGTCTCGCCGTACGGGACGTCGGCGCTCAACGCGACGATGAACTTCCCTGGTGAATGGCGTGTAACAAGAATTCCTTGACGAGCATCGTTGGACGTCGACTTCCGGGCTTCCCGGACAGCCCTCTCCAGTGCTCCATCGAGGTCCCGTCGATTGCTCACATGCACTACGACAGGAATCTGACCCTGCATGGCGTTCATCCAGGACTCCTCACTTAACTTGAAATCATTCCGTTCGCCGAGCGGTGTCTCTTCTTCGCCCGCGTCGCTGGAAGGGTCGAGATTTGGCAGGGCAACCTCAAGGTTGCGGCTGCCCTGCCAAGTCTCGGGGAGGTCTACTTGTAGTCGACCTTGTGAAGGAATTCCCGGACTGATTCGTTGAATTCGTAGGGGTTTTCGATCATCGGGTAGTGGCCGGTTCCGGCGAGGACCGTGATTTCGCTGCCGGGGACGCGGGACTGGGTTGCTTCAACCTGTTCCTGGGACACAAGCCAGTCGCCGTCGCCGCGCAGCAACAGGACCGGGGCCTGGATCTTGCTCATGTTGTCGCGCTGGTCGAAGTGGCCGTAGCCGATGAGGTCTCCGACCATGACTTCGGCGGGGTTGCGCTGGATCTGCCAGACGACGTCTCTGCGGCGGTCCTCTGGCGTGCGGTTGCCGGTGAGTGATTGGGACCAGCCGTCGACGATCTGGTGACCGTCGGTGCGCATCATTTCGAGGAAGAAGTCCGCAACGGTTGGCGTGTAGTCGGCACCTTCGGAGGATACAACGGCTGCGTACGCGTGGGGGCGGCGGGCTGCCAGTTCGAGTACCTGGTTGCCTGCGAAGGAACATCCGATGATGGCCGGCTTTTCGAGGCCCAAGGCTTCCATGAAGGCTTCGTTGAATTCGGCGTGCTGGGTGATGCTGGTGAATGGACCGTCCGCAGGGAGCTCCGATTTGCAGTGTCCGGGGGCGTCCAGGGCGATGACGCGATAGTGGTCCGAGAGACCCTCCAGGACGTGGCGGTACATCATGGCATCCTGGGAGGCCGCGTGCAGGCAGACGATGGCGGGGCCTTCGCCGGCCTCTTCATAGTAAGTCCGGATTCCGTTGACATTGATGTAGCGGCCGACGATTTCCTTGCCCGACGGCTGAGGCTCCGGTGACGGGGCGGGGGCGGCCGGCAGTTCGCGGTCGACCCGCTTCATTGCTTCGAGAGTTAGCCACATGGTCTTGGCGTTGCGCATCGCGGTGACGACGTCGCCGGTAACGGAGATTTCCCCAAGGCCCGGGGATGTTCCCTTGAACCAGTCGGTCTCGCCTGCAATGAGGCTTTCCCATTCCTTGCGTGGTGCACTCAGGATTACATCCGCTCCCCGGGCAGGTGCGCCGTGGGTTACGGACAGCACTTTGCCGTTGCGCACGTCCAGCGCCGCGGTGCCTGTTTCGTAGTCAAACTGGATCCGCGCATCGAACCATTTGGACACGGCCAGCCAGCGGTCGTCTCCATTGAGTTCTTTGCCCAGATGGTCCCACCATTCGGGTGTCAGTACTTCAGTCATTGTTTCCTCCTTGTGATGACCACATTGTCTTCGGGTCTGTCGACGGCCGTAGGCCTGATTGTTGGTGAATTAGAGTGCTTCGGACGGGCGTCGGCGCTTGGGCACTTCGATGGCCTCGAGGACGAGCCCCAGCGTCCCGGGTGTCTCGATGTAGGCGAATCCTCCGTCATAGTCGAGACCATAGCCCCTCCCCGACTGAATGATTTCAAATCCGTCTTCCTCGAGGCTCGTCATTGCGCTCTCCACGGAGGGCACAAAGAACCCCAGATGATGCATGCCATAGCCATGTTCTGCGATCCAGTCGTGGTAAATGCTGGGGCCTTCCAGCGGCTGGATCAGTTCAATTTGGGGCGACGTGCCGGCGATGGCCAGGCGCATCTTGAATTTTCCTGGCTGCCCGCGGTACATGGGGTCAGCAACGTTGTCCTGGCTGTACGTATATATCTTCCAGTCGCTCAGCCCCAGGGCGGTACTCCACATCTGGACCGACGCCTCCAAGTCTTCGACGAGCATGGCTACCTGGTCCGGCCCGCGGCTGCCGAGCGCCCTGGAAATGGCATTCGCAACGTCTTCGTTGACACGCATCATAGGTAGAACTCACCTCTCCAGCCCGAAGGCTGCCTTCACTCCGCATCTGCGCGGCCGAGTCGCCTGTGACTCAAACCACAGCTTATTGGATCCGACCGATACGCGCAACCCGCACGAATCCGTGTTTATGTCACAAATATCACTTGCATTGGATCCAATCCATGATGTAGCTTCAAGGAAGTGATGGAGATCACCGCAGTCGGTCGACACGCATTCGGGCTCGCGGCCAGTCGCGCAAGGAAGTGCGAACGGCTACAGCGGCCCTACGGCGTTTCACTGGCCCAGGCCAGCTGCATTGCCGTCCCAAGAGACCGGCCTACGCGCCAAGCGAATCAATGACGATCACATGGAGAATCAAATGAAAGTAAGTTCAACGCTTCGGGTTGTATCCGTCGCTGCCGCTGCCCTCCTGGGGCTAAGCGCCTGTTCCTCCGGCGGTGAAGCCGCCAGCAGTTCAGGCGCCAGCAGTTCAGGATCGGCCGGCAAAACGCACACACTGGGCCTTGTTCAGTTCAGTGGCGACGACGTCTTCTCGAACAGTGCCCTGGAGGGCGCCGCCAAGCTCGCCGAATCCCAGGGCTGGAAGACCATCACGGTGGATGCCAAAGGCTCGGTCGACGGGGCCAACTCCGCGATGACCAACCTTGTCACCAAGGGCGTCGATGCCATGATCGTCACCGTGTTTCCCTCGACCGCACTCGGGGCCGGGGTCGCTGCTGCAAAAGACGCGGGCGTTCCCGTCGCCAACTGGGGCGGCGGCCAGACAGACGGTGTGAAGTTCGATTCAGACACAGGGCTCGGCGACCCTTTGGCCAAGAAAGTGGTCGCGGACATGGGCGGCAAGGGCGATCTCCTGGCCCTGACCTATCCCCCGGGCCTTCCCTGCCAGAGCCGCGAGGCGTCCCTGGACGCGGCAGTCAAGGGCACCGACATCAAGGTGACCAAACAACAGATCACCATTCCCGGCGCCGTGAACTCCGCAAGCGACGCGACCATCGCCTGGGCGGCCGCCCACCCCAAGTCAGCCACCCCGCTGGCCGTCTGGGCCTGCTATGACGATCCCGCAACTGGGGTTGTTGCAGGCCTGAAACAGGTCGGACGGACGGATGTGAAGTCCTACGGACTGAACGGCACGAAGGAAGCCCTGGGCCTGGTCAAGTCCGGAGACCTGACGGCGACACTCTGGGTCAACGGCCCCAAACAAGGTGAGGACCTGTTCAAGCTGCTCAAGGAAGACGTGGATAACGGGCATACCAGCCAGCCGAAGGAAATCGGCGGAGAGACCGACGTCATTGACTCCGCCAAAGTATCGGCATTTCTTGACGCCCACCCGGAATTCAAGTAGTCCGCAGGACTGAGGAACAAAAGCCATGACTACGGATGCAATTAGCTCGTCGCCGCTCGTTCAGGTGCGGGGACTCCAAAAGAACTACGGCGCCATTCGGGCGTTACGCGGCGTCGACATCGATTTCAACCGTGGCGAAATCCATGGACTTGTCGGCGCCAACGGCGCCGGCAAGTCCACTCTCGTACGCAGCCTGGCCGGCTTGGAGCAACCTGACGCCGGCGAGATCATCATCCGTGGTGAACCCACCGTGATCCATGATCCCGGTGCAGCCACCGATCTGGGCTTCGCCTTCATTCATCAGGAATTGAATCTCGTTGCCTCTTTCACCGGGGCGCAGAACATCATGCTCGGCAGCCACACGGAGAGCCTTCTGCGACTTCATAAATTTTCAGGGGTACCGCGGAAAGTGAAGGAAGTTGCCGAACGGATCGGCATCGACTTCAGCCTTGATAAACCGGTCTCCACGCTGACAGTTCACCAGCAGTGGTTGGTCAGCATCGCCCGCGCCCTCGTCCATGACTGCCAACTGCTGGCAATGGACGAGCCCACCGCATCGCTCGGAGCGGAGGAAGCAGACAAACTCCTGAACGTTGCACGGGATCTTGCGGGCCACGGCGTAGCGGTCCTCTTCATCAGTCACCGCCTGGATGAGGTCACTGCTATTTGTGACAGGGTGACGGTCTTCCGTGATGGCGCCATTTCCTTGGCGATGACCCGCGAGGAGATCACCCGGCAGGCCATTGTGGAAGCCATCGTGGGCCACAACGTTGTCCCCGGCGAAAGAAAAAACACAGCCGTAGAACCGAAAACCTCCCCTGTAGTGCTCACAGCACGCAACATCAGCCGCGGAAGGAACCTGCGGGACGCCTCATTGGACCTGCACCGGGGCGAACTGCTGGGCATCGCGGGACTTGTCGGCTCCGGCCGGACCGAGCTCGCCCGGGTAATCTTCGGTGCCGATCGCGCCGAGGGCGGAGCGATGATGCTTCACGGCAGCGACTACGCTCCCCGGACCGTCAACGACGCCGTCGCCAAGTCCGTGGCCTATGTCCCGGAAGAGCGGAGAGCGGAGGCACTGTTCCTGAACATGTCGATTGAAAGCAACCTCCACATCACGACCTGGGACAAGAAGCGGATCGGCATTACTCCGTTGACTTCTGCCAAGAAATCCCGTTCCGCGGCGAAGGCCATCTGTGAGCGTCTCGGAGTCGTTCTGCGCAACGGCGGCACCAGCCAGCCGGTCGGCGCTCTGAGCGGCGGCAACCAGCAAAAGGTCGTCATCGGGCGGTGGATGGCCATCAATCCCGAGGTCCTCATCCTTGACGAGCCGACCCGCGGAGTGGACATCGGAGCCCGCTCCGACATCTACGCCCGCATCCGTGAAATCGCCAAGGAAGGCACCTCCGTCATCGTGATTTCTTCCGAGTTCGAAGAACTCCTTGAATGCGACCGCGTGATCGTCCTCTCCAGCGGAGCTACCGTCGCTGAGCTCACGGGTGAGCAAGTCACCGTGAACGAGATGCTCCGCCATTGCTACGCCTGACCAAATTAACTAGGAGAAATACCATGACTGACACTCAGTCAAAGACAGCACCCGCGGCAACGACGCCGCCGTCGGCGAGCTCCCAGCACCGTGCCTTGTCCTCAGTTGCCCGCTTTGGCACCCTCGCCGTGCTCGTTCTGATGATCATAGGCTTCGGCCTCGCCAGTCCTGACGCATTCATGTCCCAGCGCAACCTCATCAACGTCCTGAACCAGGGCGCTCTTTTGGCCATCATTGCCTCCGGCCTGACATTTGTTCTAGTGGTCGGTCAGTTCGACCTGAGCTTCGCCAACGTTGTCAGCCTCTCCGGGATTATCGGTGTGGGCCTCATGCAACGCAGCGGGTGGCCCATGATCGCCGCAATCGCAGCCACCTTGGTCATCGCATGCCTCGTTGGACTCTTCAACGGATTTCTTGTCTCGTACCTGCGGGTCAGCGCCATCGTGGCGACACTTGCCACCTCGACCATCGTGTTGGGCATCAATTTCTGGTACTCGAACGGCGTTCCGATCACCGTTCCCTCAGGGGCATTCACCGACATCGCCCGCGGCCGAATCATCGGCATCCCCACCCCGATCATCATCATGGCCGTCATTCTGGCTCTCCTGTGGGTAGTGCTAAACCGCACACTGCTCGGACATCACTCCCAGGCAGTGGGATCCAACCCCACAGCCTCACGCCTTGCCGGTGTGCGTGTGGGCCGGGTGACCGTTGTGGCTTTCGTGATCGGCAGCCTCTGCGCAGGCGTCGCCGGGTTGCTCCTGGCCGCCCGCATCGGCAGCGGCCAGGTAACCGCAGGTGACGGATTCCTCCTGAGCGCCTTCGCAGCGGTCTTCCTGGGCGCCTCAGTCCTCCGCGACGGAGAGTTCCACATCCTCGGAACTTTCGTGGGCGTCCTGATCGTGACGGTCATGAACAACGGACTCTCCATCCTGGGCGCTCCCTCGTTTGTGCAGTACATCTTCCAAGGAGTCATTCTCATCGCGGCGGTGGCCCTGAGTACCACCAGCCGCCGGATCCTTGGGATGCAGCGAAAATAGCGATAGCGGGATCCCGAACGCAGGGAAAGCCTCCGCTAACCGGGTCCTGTTGACAGGACCCGGTTAGCGGAGGC
>NZ_BAAAQB010000014.1:25172-35811 GCF_039531445.1 Arthrobacter humicola
ACGGGTAGATTTGTCGTTGTAACAATGGAGGGAACTGGACCATGGTGAGTCGCGGCGAAGTAGCCAGCCAAAGAATTGCGGACAGCCTGCACGGTGCTGTCCTCCGGGGGGAGCTGGCGCCTGGCGAGAGGATTCGGCAGGAGGAGATCGCGGAACAGTTCGGCGCGAGCCGGCTGCCGGTGCGCGAAGCCCTGCGAATACTCGAATCTGAAGGGCTTGTCACACTCAAAGCGAATTCCGGTGCGTGGGTCTCCCGGCTCAACCTTGAGGAGTGCGTGGAGATTTACAAGATCCGCGAACGCGTGGAGCCGATGCTGCTGGCCGAAAGCATCCCCAACCTGACCGAGGAGACCATCGGCAGGCTTGAGGAACTGATGCATGCAATCGAAGATGATGAGGACATTGAAAAATTCCTGCGACTCGACCGGGAGTTCCATCTGCTCAGTTATGCAGGGGCACCGATGCCGTCAGCCCAAAACATGGTCGTGAGGTTCTGGAACACGACGCAGCAGTACCGACGCGCCTTCGCCCAGATCATCGGCCACAACCGGCGCTGGATAATTGAGAGTGAGCACAAACTGCTGATGGAAGCCATCCGCCGTCGTGACACCGAAGAAGCCGAACGCGTTCTGCTCGGACACATCCGCCGGACACGACTTGAACTGGCCAACCACCCAGGGATCTTCGCGACATCAGAGGGCCAGGCCGGGTAGAGGAAACGCCTGCGGCGCCCGCAGGATCGGGGCGCCACAGGCTCACAACCCGGCCTGTGGAGCTGTCGAGTCCTATTTCACCACGAGTGGATTGACCGGAGCACCGGTGCCATCCACAACCTTCAGCGGAGCTGCGGTGTAGAGGAAGGTGTACTGCCCGTCCTCGGCGCAGTCGGCGGCAAGGGCGTCCAGGGCAATGATCTCGGCGAAGGTGACGCCAAGGTTGCGCATCAACGCATTGTGCAGCGGCAGTGTGACGCCGGAGACCGGGTCCGTCGTGACCTCATTCGCGATGGTGTCGGTGACGAGATTGGGGATCTCCATTTTCTGGAACCACTCGACGAGTTCCGGGCTGTAGGTCAGGCCCGGTTCGATAAAACCTTCGTAGAATTCCTCCCGCGGTGTTGAGTAGAAGTAGCCGAGCCAGCCGGTCCTGACCAGGAGGATGTCGCGCGGGCGGATCTCACAACCCTGCGCCGCCGCCGCGGCCATCAAGTCCTCGTGGTCAAAGGTCTCCCCCTTGTCCAGATATTCCTTGCCGCGGTGGCGGGCCATGTCCAGCAGGATGCCCCGGCCCGCGATACCCTTTTCCGCGATCGGCAGGACGCTGGCTTTCGCCATCCGTCCGCTGGTCGATTCGGCAGGGAAGCCATTGTAGATCTGGTCGCCGTACCAGAGATGGCCGAGCGCATCGTACTGGCTCGAACCCTGCAGATACATCACGATCATGTCGTCAGCAAACTCCAGACCGCCGGGGAAGACCGTCCCCGTGCCGCTCAGATAGTTTCCCCTGTCCATGATGTTGACCCGTGTCGCCGGTCCGCGAGGACCCGGAAAAGCCGGATCACCATGGGGATGGCCAATCTGCACCTGCAGCGTGAAGGTTTTCCCCGACCGGATCTCCGCCGCGCCGCGAAGGACCTGCCCGGCATCGAGATAGTTGAGTGCCCCGACTTCATCGTTGGCACCCCACTTTCCCCAGTTACTCGGCGAGCCGGCGAGCAGCTCAGTCAAATGTGGAACGGGATTCTGCGACATTGCATGTCCTCCATGGGTTGCTCTCGACAGACGCACCTCGGTGCCTCGTTCAGCAGGTCCGCTGAACCGCCGAACAAATAATGGATCCAATCTATCCACAAATCGCCTCAAAATGTCTATAGTTGACCTCTATCGGACTCGATTGGATTCATTGATCCGCTTTACCGTCCGCTTCCTTCCCAGCAGGAGAACAACATGCGCAACGACGCCATGGTCGCAGAGCGGCTCAAGGACTGGGGCGACAGCCTCGCCCAACTCATCCCCATTCTCGAAGGGGATCCCGCAACACAGACGCTCGACGAGCTCAGGGACAACTACGTCACCATGCTGAAAGGGCACCCTGTTCCCGAAAACCTGATCGTGGAACACGCGGACCTGGGCGGAGTGCCGGGCACCGTCATCATGCCTCCGGAGGTTATTGAGGGGCGCACCCTCGTCTACTTCCACGGAGGCGCCTACATTTTCGGGGCATCCGCCGGATACCTCGGCCTGGGCGGACGCCTTGCACTGGCTTTGAGTACCAAAGTCGTACTGCCGGACTACCGGCTGGCTCCCGAGCATGCGTACCCCACCCCCATCGAGGATTGCCTTGCTGTCTACAAATGGCTGCTGGACGAAGGGCACGATCCCGACCAGCTGGTGTTTGCCGGGGACTCCGCAGGCGGGTCCTTAACAGTGTCGGTCATGGTCCACGCCCGTGACGCCGGACTTCCGCTGCCCGCTGGCGGCGTTGCGATCTCACCGTGGGCCGATCTTGAACACACCGGATCGTCGATGTCATCCCGTCACGGGCTCGACCCCCTCTGCACCAAGGATGCCCTTGACGTACAGGCACGGACATTTCTCGCGGGCGCGCCAGCGAACTCACCCGACGCCTCCCCCGTCTTCGCAGACGTCAGCGGGCTACCTCCCATACTCGTCCAGATTGGCGAAAACGAGGTCATGCTCAGCGGCGCAATGCGGCTGGCCACCCACCTGGCTGAAAGCCGCGTCCGCACCACCCTCGAAGTGTGGCCGGGAATGTTCCACGTCTGGCATCTCTTCGCCGCCATCCTGCCCGACGGTCAGCAAGCCATCGATAACGCCGCTGACTTCCTCCGCCAAGCCATCGAATCCCGGCGGAGCGCATAGTCGCGCCTGCCGGCTCACCCACCAATCCCGACGAAAGGCTTCCCATGACTGTTAGCTTCGACTTCACCGGCAAGACCCTCCTGCTCACCGGCGCGGCAGGAGGGATCGGCCGCGAAATCACAGCTCTGTTCTACGACGCCGGTGCCAATCTCGTTCTCCTGGACATGGACGACGCCGCACTCAAGGACATCGCAGCTGGCCATGATCCCGCCGGCGAGCGAATCGCCATCATGAAGATGGACTCATCCTCCGTGGCTGACATTGACGCCGCCCTTGCACTGGCCAAGGACAGGTTCGGAGGCGTCGACTACCTCATGCCGGCTGCCGGCATCTATCCCGAGCAGCTGGTGGAATCCATGACGGATGAACAGTGGCGGCAGGTCATGACCATCAACCTCGATGGTGTCTTCTTCCTCCTCAAACGCGCCCTTCCCATCATGCGGGACGGAGGAGCCATCGTTAATTTCGCCTCGCTCGCCGGACACCGGGGCAGCTACGGGCACTCGCACTACGCCGCAACCAAGGCGGCCATCATCTCCCTGACCAAGACCTTGACCCTGGAGCTGGGCCCGCGGATAAGGGTCAACGCCATCTCTCCGGGAATCATCGAAACACGCATGACCGGCGACCTCCTGCGGACCCGTGGCGAGCAGCTCGTATCCAGCACCCCGCTGGGACGCAACGGCCAGGCCTCCGAAGTTGCCACCGTCAGCGCCTTCCTCTGCAGCACCGCTGCCAGCTTCGTCGCCGGAGAAGTCATCCATGTCAACGGCGGCCTCTTCATGGCCGGGTAAATGCCCACTCATCCACCGGACTTCTTGATTGGATCCAATTAACCTTCCAAGTTCTCCATTGGATCTTATTTCCGGATTCATCCGCGTCATTTTCAGTTGCATTGGATCCAATCATGGATGTATCGTAATTAACGAGTGACCTGAATCACGCCACTCCCATCGACTTAATACCCGTGGAGAAACTTATGCCCCGCCGCACACCGCTGACCCCCAACGTTGACTGGGTCGAGCTGAGCACCACCGACCAGGACTGGAAGAAAGCCGACCCGGCCCTGCTCAAGACCATGCTCGTCCAGATGCAGATCATCCGCGCCTTCGAAGAAGCCGTCCTCGAGCTCGCCGCCGAAGGCCTAGTTCACGGACCCGCCCACTCCAGCATCGGCCAGGAGGGCGGCGCCGTCGGGTCGGTAGTGGACTTGCGGACCGGCGACGGCGTTAACGGATCCCACCGCGGGCACCACCAGTTCCTCGCCAAAGGCCTGGCTTATCTGTCCCGCGGCACCGGAGGGCGAATGGATCCCACCAATCCGATCACCCAGGACGTGCAGGCCTATCTCCAGCGGACGCTTGCTGAAATCCTCGGCCTCGATCAGGGATTCAGCCACGGCCGCGGTGGATCCATGCACCTGCAGTGGATGGAAGCGGGGGCCTTGGGAACCAACGCCATCGTCGGCGGCGGCGTCCCCCTTGCCGCCGGCAATGCCTGGGCGCAACAGCACTCAGCCACGGCAGATGCCGGAAGCGACATCACAGTTTCTTACTTCGGTGACGGTGCCACCAACATCGGATCCGTCCTGGAAACCATGAACCTCGCCGCCGCGTGGAAACTGCCGCTGTGCTTCTTCATCGAAAATAACCTCTACGCCGTCTCCACGCATGTCTCCGAGGTGACCGGCGAATCCCGCCTCTCCGGCCGCGGCCCCGGCTTCGGCATCCGCTCCTGGCGCGTCGACGGAATGGACCCGCTGGCCGTGCACCTGGCTATGGAACAAGCCACCGACCACATGCGCTCAGGGGGAGGACCGGCCGTCATCGAAGCCGAGGTCTACCGCTACTTCCACCAGAACGGGCCTTTCCCCGGCAGCGCCTTCGGCTACCGCAGCAAGGAAGAAGAGAAAGCGTGGCGCGATCGAGACCCCATCCTCCGCGTCGCCACGGAACTGAAGAAGCTCGGCCACCTCGACGATGCCTCCATCATGGCAATGAACGAGACGATCAAAGCCGCCTGCAGCCACGCCGTCGCCGAACTCACGGAACAAGACCCGGACGGTAAAGCCGGTAAACGCCGCATCCGTCCCGCTCTGTGGCCCGACCCGTCTTTCGTTGATGTCGGAATCCGAGGCGACCTCTCAGAGCTGGAATCGGCCAGGACCGAAGAAGAATCGTCCTTCTCAGGGGTCCTGAAGGAGGGTAAATTCATCGACGCCGTGGCCGAGGTCATGCAGGCGCGCATGGATGCCGACAAGTCCATCGTCGTTATGGGCGAGGACGTCCACCGCCTCAAGGGCGGAACGAACGGCGCCACCCGGGGCCTGAAAGACTCCCACCCGGACCGGGTGCTGGGGACCCCGATCAGCGAAAACGCCTTCGCCGGCCTGGCCGGCGGCATGGCAATGGACGGCCGGTTCAAACCCGTCGTGGAGTTCATGTATGCGGATTTCATGTGGGTCGCCGGTGACCAGATTTTCAACCAGATTGCCAAAGCCCGCCACATGTTCGGTGGCACCGGCGAAATGCCGCTCGTGCTCCGTTCCAAAGTCGCTATGGGAACCGGATACGGCTCACAGCACTCGATGGATCCGGCCGGCATCTTCGCCACGTCGGCAGGGTGGCGGATTGTGGCTCCCTCCACACCCTTCGACTACATCGGGCTGATGAATGCCGCCCTGGCGCTTAAGGATCCAGTCGTTGTCATCGAACACGTCGATCTCTACACAGGTGCCGGCAAGATGCCGGCCGAGGACTTCGACTACCAAATTCCCTTCGGCAAGGCCGCCGTTCGCCGCACTGGAAAGGATCTGACAATCCTCACCTACGGGGCGATGGTCCAGCCGACGATGGACGCCGTCGTCGAAACAGGCACGGACGCCGACGTCGTTGACCTGCGTTGGCTTGACCGGGCAAGCATCGACTGGGACACCATCGGCGAAAGCCTTAAAAAGACCAACAACATTCTTATCGTCGAACAAGGCGCCCTCGGCACCTCCTACGGCGGCTGGCTCAGCGACGAGATCCAGCGCCGGTACTTCGACTACCTGGACCAGCCAATCCAGCGCGTCACCGGTGGCGAAGCGTCCCCCAGCATCTCCAAGGTCCTGGAACGGGCAGCCTTCGCCGGGAAGCCTGAAGTGGCCGCAGCGCTGCAGACCATCAAAGACGGCCAAGGCCTTTAGGCCTGCGTCCAAAGACATTACTGGGAGACAAGAAATGCCCGCACTGATGAACATGCCGGAAGTCATGGCGAACGCCATGGAAGCGACGCTGTCCACCTGGCTCAAGAAGGAAGGGGACACCGTCGCCGCCGGCGATGCCGTCGCCGAAGTTGAAACCGAGAAGGCTACCGTCGAAATCGAGGCGGAAACCGATGGCGTCATAGCCCGGCTGCTCGTGGAAGAAGGGACCAGCGTCGACGTCGGGGCGCCTATCCTCATTATTAAAGCCTCCGGCGACTCTGACGCCGAGGTGGCATCTTTCCTCCAGAGCGTGGGATCCACAGCGGACGACGCAGCGTCCGCGTCCGGTCCTGCCATTCCGGCTGAGACCACACTCGCGGAGGCCATCGAAACAAATACCCCGGTCGTCGCGCCGACCAGCACCGACAATCGGTCCAATACCCCGGGCCCGGAACAGACCACGGTCCCTGACCACAACGGACGCATCTTCAGCTCGCCCCTTGCCCGACGCATGGCCAAGGAAAACCAACTGGACGTCACCTCCATCACCGGCACCGGACCGGGTGGCAGGATCATCCGCCGCGACGTCGAACAGGCCATCTCGACCAAGGCCAGCGCCCCCGCGGCAGCGTTGGTCCGCCCAGAATCAACCCAGGCACCAACTCAGCCCGTGGAGGCCGCCCCGACGGTAACGCCCGCACCGGCGGAAGCGGCCCCGGGAGTTACATCAGTTCAGCACTCGAAGATGCGTCGTGCCATCGCCCGCCGCCTCACCGAATCCAAGAGCACCGTTCCGCACTTCTACTTGTCCGCCGATGTGCGCATGGACGACCTCCTCGCTCTGCGCAAGCAAGTCAACGCATCGTCGACTCGAAAAATCACCGTCAATGACCTCATTGTCAAGGCCGCGGGGCTGGCGCTACGAGACGTCCCGGCGGCGAACGTCATCTGGACCGACGACGCACAGCTCCAGTACAGCTCCTCCGACATCTCTGTCGCGATCGCCGTCGACGGTGGCCTGCTCACCCCTGTGGTGAGAGGCGTCGACTCCCGGTCGCTCAGCAGTGTGAGCGCCACAATCGGTGATTTCGTCGAACGAGCCAAAGCGGGCAAAATCCGTCAGGAAGAACTCACCGGCGGCAGCTTTTCGGTAACCAATCTGGGCATGTTCGGAACCAAACAGTTCTCGGCCATCCTCAACCCCCCGCAATCGGCCATCCTCGCCGTCGGCGCTGCCGAACCCCGTGCCATTGTCGTCAACGGCGAGCTGGCAGTGGCGACCATGATGACGTGCACCCTGTCGGCCGATCACCGGGTCATTGACGGCGCCGTCGCCGCTCAATGGATGCAGGCCTTCAAAGACCGCATGGAAAACCCGCTCACCATCCTCATCTGAGCAGTCCCCCGAACACTTTCAAAGAATCCGGAGACATAGATGTCTGCACAAAATACTGTTACCGCGGAGCGGGAGAGGGCCTTGCTGGCCTCGGTCCCGACGGGCCTGCTGATCAACGGCGAATGGCGTCCGGCCGCGTCCGGGAAGACCTTCCAGGTCGAGGACCCCGCCACCGGCCAGGTGCTGCTCAGCATCGCCGACGCCGGCCCCGAGGACGGCAAGGCGGCCCTGGACGCCGCCGCCGCCGCGCAGGAGTCCTGGGCCAAGGTCCCGTCCCGGGAGCGCGGCGAGATCCTGCGCCGCGCCTTCGAGCTCGTGACCGAGCGGGCCGAGGACTTCGCCCTGCTGATGACCCTCGAAATGGGCAAGCCGCTGGCCGAGGCCCGCGGCGAGGTCACCTACGGCGCTGAGTTCCTGCGCTGGTTCTCCGAGGAAGCCGTCCGTGCGTTCGGCCGCTACTCGGTCTCCCCGGACGGGAAATCCCGGCTGCTGGTGACCAAGAAGCCGGTGGGCCCGTGCCTGCTGATCACGCCGTGGAACTTCCCGCTGGCCATGGCGACCCGCAAGATCGCCCCCGCCGTGGCGGCCGGCTGCACCATGGTGCTCAAGTCCGCGAACCTGACCCCGCTGACCTCCCAGCTGTTCGCTGCCGTGATGGTCGAGGCCGGCCTGCCCGCCGGTGTCCTGAACGTCATCCCGACCTCCACCGCGGGCGCCACGACGGGGCCGCTGATCAAGGATCAGCGCCTGCGGAAGCTGTCCTTCACCGGCTCCACCGAGGTCGGCCGCCGGCTGCTCTCGGATGCCTCCGAGACGGTCCTCCGGACCTCGATGGAGCTGGGCGGCAACGCCCCGTTCGTCGTGTTCGAGGACGCCGACGTCGACGCCGCCGTCGCCGGTGCCATGCTGGCGAAGCTGCGGAACATGGGCGAGGCCTGCACCGCGGCCAACCGGTTCATCGTGCACGAGTCCGTCGCACAGGAGTTCGCGAAGAAGTTCGCCGCGAAGATGGCGGAGATGACCACCGCCCGCGGCACCGAGGCCGAGTCCAAGGTCGGACCGCTCATCGATGCGAAGAGCCGGGACAAGGTCCACGAACTCGTTACCGACGCGGTGAGCGATGGAGCCGTCCTCATCATGGGCGGGGCACCGGTTGACGGTCCAGGCTACTTCTACGAACCCACCCTTCTCCTCGACGTGCGCGACGGCGCCCGGATCCTGTCCGAGGAAATCTTCGGCCCCGTCGCCCCGATCATCACCTTCGACACCGAGGACGAGGCCATCCGGCTAGCCAACAACACCGAATATGGCCTGGTCGCCTACGTCTTCACCCGCGACCTGAACCGGGGCCTCCGGATGGGCGAACGCCTCGAGACCGGCATGCTCGGCCTGAACGCCGGCGTCGTGTCCAACGCGGCCGCCCCGTTCGGCGGCGTCAAGCAGTCCGGCCTGGGCCGCGAAGGCGGCCTGGAAGGCATCGAGGAATACCTCTATACCCAGTACATCGGCATCGCCGACCCCTACACCGGCTGATATGTAGGGGTTGCCTGTCAAGAGGGCAAGGGTGAGCGGTCCAGGGCTGGTTTGTCCTGGACCGCTCTTTCGTATCCGTTCTCTGGCGTCGTCCCACTTGGCTGGCGCGTCATCTTCGACGAGTGAGCGCTGTCATGCTGATATGCGCGGGTTGGTTACCGCAGGACGAGGTGTTCGGCTGGAGGGGTGCCGCTGGTCTAGCAATGTCGGGCGTCACCGGTGTTGGCCGGTTGTCCATAGCCGGCTCGCGGGTCTCCTCCACGCTGCCGGGCCGTTGGTCGGAGGCCCGGGAACGGTACGCCTATTCATCGGTCCATGGCTGTTCCTGTTGGACCGGGGCAGCAAGGGACCAGCACCAGCCGGCCAGTTCGCGGGCGACGGCGACGTCGGCGATGACCCGGCGTTTGTGCCGGGCCTCGAACTGCTCCCACTTGTGGTGCAGCCGGTGGTTGCCCTGGTGGCCGCGGACCCGGGACGCCTCGTCGGCCGCGTCCCATCGGGCTCGCATCTCACGGCTGGGGTTGCTGTAGGGGCGGCGGTGGTGCCAGGCGGCCTCAACCAGCAGCCGGCGGGCATGGGTGTTGCCCGCTTTGGTGATCGCCCCCTGGGACCGGGAGGCGCCGGAGGAATGTTCCGAAGGGACCAGACCCAGATACGCTCCGATGGTGGAGCCGGTGAAGCGGGTCCAGTCGCCGATCTCCACCGCCAGGCCGAAGGCGGTCAGCACCGAGATCCCGCGCAGACACATCAGGGCCCGCACCACCGGGGCATACGGCTCGGTGGCCGCCATCGCGGTGATCTTCGCATCCAACCGGTTTCGGCGGTCCAGCGTCAGCTCCGCCGTCTCCAGGCCGGCCTCGTAGGCGGCCTGGAGGGCCGGGTCATCGAACCGTTGCCGGTGCAGCCAGGTGTGGTGGGCGTCGGTCCAGGCATGGCCGCCGGAATAGACCAGGCCGTGGCGCAGCAGGAGCTTCGAGACCCGGTGGCGGGCGCGCATCAGGTCCGCCCGCACGTCCTCGCGGGCCCGCACCAGATCCCGGGCCGCCTCCTGGCGGGGACCCGGGACCCGGACCGGGGTGATCTGGCCCAGCAGGGCCAGCCGGGCCAGATGCTCGGCATCCCGGGCATCAGTCTTGACCCGGTCCCCGGACGGACGCTGGAGCTTGGACGGCGCCGCCACCACACACTCGATCCCCGCCGCATTCAGGCACCGGGCCAGACCGAAACCGGTCGGGCCTGCCTCATAGACGGCCAGGACCGGGCCCGGCAACCCGGACACCCATTCGGTGACCCCGGCATCGCTGGCGGCCAGACTCTGGCGCAGAATCTCCCCGGTCTCACGGTCGATCGCGCAACCCTTGACACTGCGTGCGTGGACATCCAAACCGACATAGGTACGCTTATTCATGACTGGAACCTCCAGACGTTCAAATGTGGCTCTACCAGTCCACACCCCGCACCAGATCGCGGAACAGGCCCCTGGACCGGCAACCCACGAACCTCTTTGAACCAGGGGTTCCAGTCCTACGTCAGACGGCCACCACACTTCATATCTCTAATGGGTAGTGACCAGCCCGGGGTTGGTTGGCAGACTGCTTTCCGGGACCGCCGGGGTGTGACTCCCTTCATATCTGACCCGCT
>NZ_BAAAQB010000015.1:0-7418 GCF_039531445.1 Arthrobacter humicola
CGATCAGGAAGGTGGCTTCCTTGTCTTCCCAGCATTCGAAGATGTTGGGGCAGCCGGCCTCTTCACACACCGTGTGGAGGCCTTCCTTCTTGACGAGGTTTTTGAGCTGGACGAACTCGGGGCCCATCTGGACCTTGGCCTTGATCCATTCCGGCTTACGCTCCACCGGTGTGGCCGCATTGCGCTGCTCAATGCGCAGCATCTTCCGGCCTTCTGGTGCCAGTGTCACAGTAGAGCTCCTTCTGGGGTTGCAACTAGGGCTTCTTCATTGTTGCGCAGTTCTTCGATGATCCGCGACACGAGGTCCGCCGGGGTGACGTCCCTGCCGGTTTCCTGGGCGATCGTGGTGACTCCGGCGTCGGTGATGCCACAGGCGATGATCTGGCCGTAGGGCGCGAGATCGTTATTGCAGTTGATCGCGAAGCCGTGCATGGTGACGCCCTCGGAGACGCGGATGCCGATGGCTGCGATTTTGCGGTCCGGGCCCTTCGCGTCCTGCTCGATCCAGACACCGGCGCGGCCCTTGATGCGAACGGCCTCGATGCCGTAGTCCGCCAGGACTGCAATGATCACCGCTTCCAAGCGCTCCACGTAGTCGCGGATGCCGGCCTTGTTCTTCAGCTTGATGATCGGGTAGCCCACCAGCTGGCCCGGGCCATGCCAAGTAAGCTTGCCGCCGCGGTCCACCGCCACAACGGGAGTCCCGTCAAAGGGCCGTTCATGGTCTTCGGTGCGCTTGCCGGCGGTATAAACGGCCGAGTGTTCGAGCAGCAGTACGGTGCTGGGAGCGGTGCCGGCGAGGACTTTTTCGTGCAGTTCGCGCTGGATCTCCCAGCCGCGGGTGTAATCGATGAAGTCCGGGGCGAGACCCAGCTGGTTGAACTCAAGAGTCATGGCATCAAGCTTAGACCCCGCCCGGCGCCGTTCCCGATTGTGTGCTTAAGCTCTCATGCCTGTGGATAACTTCTGCGGCATTCCGCCGGATCGGCTATTCCTTGGGTATGGAAGATTCCGCAATGGCCGGAAGTCCGGCCCCCATAGTGAGAGGCTACGACGTCGGCCGTTGCCTGGGCGTCGGCGGCAGCGCTACGGTCTGGCTCGTGACCGAACAGTCCACCCGCCGCGACTTCGCCCTCAAATGCTTTGACACCGGCGCCGGCACCGCGGCGGAGGACGCGGAAACGGAAGCGGCGATCCGGCGTGAAGTCCGTATCCTGTCCGCACTGGAGCATGACCACTTGGTCCGCGCCCACGCAGTGGTTCGCCTGCGGCGGCCTCATGAGGCGGGAGAGGGCGGCCTCGGGCTGGCGCTCGACTACGCTCCCGGCGGCTCGCTGGCGGCGCTCGTCGCGGGCCGGGGACGCCTGGGGCCCGGCGAGACGGTGACAGTCCTGACGCCGATCGCTCAGGCCCTGGCGTACCTTCACGGCCAAGGGTTCACCCATGGCGATGTGGCCCCCGGCAACGTGCTGTTCACCGCCTCCGGCAAACCCCTGCTCGCCGATCTGGGGGTCGCACGAATGGTGGCCGACGCCACCTCGACCGTGGAAGTCGGCACCGATGGATTCCGTGATCCGGCCCCGGCGGACGCGGTGCGGGCCGGCCTTCAGCCGGAACGGGACGTTTACTCGCTCGCGGCCCTGGGCTGGTACTGCCTGACCGGACGGGCTCCAGAACCCGGTGCGCAGCGGCCGCCCCTCCGCCTCTTCGTCCCTGAGGTTCCGGCCGCGTTGGTGGCAGCCCTCGAAGCCGGACTCAACGAGGACCGGAGGCAGCGTCCCTCGGCCGCAGACCTGGCCGCCGCGGTCTACCGCAGCAGCACGGCAGAGCCTGTGGACCTCTCTATCACCGTCCATCCGACGGTCATTCCACAATTGCTCACCCGTCGGGACGTGCAGCCCGGGCCGCGCAGGCGCCGGCCGGGGAAGCTCCGGCGGCACGGGCGCGGGTTGGCACCCGCCGGGGGCTTCCTGCGCAGGAAGCAGCCGGGTTCAGCACCGGAACAGTCATGGCGGTCCCGCTCTGGAACGCCCGGTCCGTGGCGGCGCCCGGGCGCCACCGGGGCGGCCGGAGCCCACCGAGGCTTCCGAAGGACCCCCGCACGACGGGCGGTTTCGCTCAGTCTCGTGGCTCTCGTTCTGCTGGCCGGCACGTGGCTGCTGGCCGGCGGTGCGCCGGCACGCGACGCCGTCGCTGGACTATTTTCCGCGCTCGGGGCCGACGGCGGTGCGGGCCCCGGCTCGCCGGTGCCGGCGGAACCTACCGGCGCTGCAGGGACGGCGGCTGAGCCGTCGCCCGGCCCGGCAGACGAGACGCCGACGGCCGGCGGCGGGGAAAGCCCTGTACGCCCGGATCTGGAGGCACTGCTGGCCTCGACGGACCCCGCAGAGGCCGTCCGCGGTCTCGCCCGGCTCCGCTCGCTCGCGTTCACCTCCGGGGACTTCGGCCTGCTCGACGCCGTCAATGCTCCGGCGTCGGCCGCCGCTGTTGCCGACGAGAGGATCAGGACGCAGCTCAGCGCGGCCGGCAATGTCCTCGCCGGATTCTCGACCGCCTTGACCAGGATCGAAACGGCCGCGGACAGCAGCCCCGACCGGGCCGTGGTGGCAATCACGACGGAGTCCTCCGGGTACAAGGAGCTTGACGGCGGCGGGAACGTGGTGGGACAGGTTCCCCCCGCCGCCGCACAGCAGCTTGAGCTTGTCCTCGTGCCGGTCGACGGACGCTGGCGGATTGCCGAGATCCTCCCCGGGGATCCTGACGCCGGCTAACCGGAGGAGGCCTGCTGCCTCCGGTTAGCTCCGTCCGATGAGCCGTGTCCGGCCGGCAGGGTTGAGGTCAGTCCCGGCCGGCCACCCACGCCGTGGCCTTGGCGAGTGAGGGGTGCTGCCATTCGAAGCCGTTCCCGGCCAGGACAGCCGGTTCCAGCCGCTGGCTCGCCAGCAGCAATTCCTCGGCCAGCTGGCCCATCACCAGCCGCAGCACCGGGGCGGGAACCCGCAGCACCGCAGGGCGGTGCAGCGCCTCCGCCAGTTGCGAGATCAGGGAGTTCACATCGGCGGTTTCGGGGGCGCTGACGTTCACCGGTCCGGACACCGGGGATGTGAGCAGGAAGGACAGGGCGCCCGCCACGTCCGGCAAGGTCACCCACGGCCAGTACTGCCTGCCGTTGCCGAGCGGGCCACCGACGCCGAGGCGCAGCAGCGGCATGAGCCGGCCCAGCGCGCCCCCGGAGCGGCTGAGGACGACGCCGGTTCGGGGCGTGACCACGCGGATGCCCGGGGGAGCCTCATGTGCCGCGGCCTCCCAGTCGACGCAGATCCGCGCGAGCGTGCCCGTGCCGGCAGGCGCGGTCTCGCGCAGCACCACGGACCCTGCGTTGCCGTAGTAGCCGGATGCCGACTGGCTGAGGAAGACTGCCGGAGGCTTGTCCTGCCGGGCCATCGCCGTCGTCAAAGTTTGCGTCGCGCCCAACCGGGAGCTGCGAAGCTCCTCAATCCGTGCCCGCGTCCAGGGCCGGTCGCCTATACCGGCGCCGGAGAGGTTGACCACCGCGTCCGCGCCCTTCAACGCGGTGTCATCGATCCGGCCGGCGGCCGGATCCCACTGGAACTCGGCCGGCGAGGTGGGGGGACGCCTGACCAGGGCGACGACGTCGTGCCCTTCGCTGCGCAGTGCGTTGGAAAGGGCGGTTCCGATCAGCCCGGAGGCTCCGGCAACAAGGATTCGCATGATCCATCTCACCACGCCCGGCACGGCGGCGAAACCTTCCGGGCCGTACGGGCCGTTGTAGCTATGATCGAACGATGACCCCCTCGAGTTACTTCCGTTTCCCGCATCTCCACGGCGATCTGGTCACCTTCGTGGCCGAGGACGACGTCTGGATTGCACCCGTGGGCGGGGGCCGTGCCTGGCGCGTCTCCTCCCTGCAATTGCCGGCCCGCAACCCCCGTTTCAGCCCCGACGGCAAGCGCCTGGTGTGGACTGTCGTCCAGGGGACTGCCCCGGAAGTCGTCATTGCCGACGTCGACGGCGGCGGCTACCGCCAGCTGAGTTACTTCGGCCACAGCTCCACCCGGGTCAAGGGCTTCACGCCCGACGGCGACGTCCTGGTCACCAGCGCGTTCCGCCAGTCCGACAGCCGCCACACCCATGCCTACAGCCTCCCCGTCGCAGGCGGCTGGGCGGATGAACTTCCGTTCGGCCCGGTGGAATCGGTGGCATTCGGCCCCGTCGTCGGCGACGAACGTCCCGTGGTGCTTGCCAGCGTGTTGTCGCGTGAGCCGGCATGGTGGAAGCGCTACCGTGGCGGCGCCGCGGGCAAGCTGTGGATCGACGCCGACGGAAACGGCGAATTCGAGCGGCTCGCCGCCGGGCTGGACGGCAATCTCACAGACCCCCTGTGGGTCAAGGGCCGGATCGCCTTCCTGTCCGACCACGAGGGCTACGGAAACCTCTATTCAGTACTTCCCAACGGCAGTGACCTGCGGCGCCATACGGACCACGAGGACTTCTACGTGCGCCACGCCTCCACCGACGGCGAACGCGTCATTTTCGAATCTGCCGGGGAACTCTGGCTGCTGCCGAGCCTGGACGCGGAGGCGGTCAAACTCGACATTTCGCTGGGCTCCGCCTCGCAAGCCCGCCGTCCCGCCCCGCTGAAGCCCTCACGGCACCTCGGCGACGTCATTCCGGACCGCACCGGCGCCTCCAGCGCCGTCGAATCCCACGGAACCCTCCACTGGCTGCGGCACAAGGACGGCCCCTCCCGCGTCCTTGAGGCCACCCCGGGCGTCCGGGCACGGCTTCCCCGGCCCTTCGGCGAGGGCCGGATCGCCTATGTCGCCGACCACGACGGCGTCGAGGCCCTGTACCTCAAGTCCATCGCGGCGCCCCTGCCCGGCGGACTCGCTGCGGCCCCGAAGGCGCCGCAGCCTCCTCAGTCAGTCCAGTCTGAAGAATCCGGGTCCGGCATCCCGCTGCCGAAGCCGGTGTCCGCGGCCGCGCTGACGGGCACGGGAACCACGCCAGCGGTGGCAGTCGGCTCTGTGTCCAGCCCCGCCGCGGCCGCCGCGACTCACGCATCCGGCACCGGCACATCTGGCACCGCCGGGACCGAGACGCCGACATCCGGCGGTCTCACGCGGATCGACTTCCCCAAGCCCAGCCGGGCCAGCGCTATCGAAGCCAGCCCCGACGGGCGCTGGCTCGCCGTGGGCACCGCCTTCGGTGACATCTACCTTGCCGATACGCGCACGCGCACCATGTCCCTGCTCAGCAGCATCGGGGAGGGCAGCATCGAAGGATTCACCTGGTCCCCGGACTCCGCCTGGCTCGGCTGGTCCGAGCCGGTCACGTCCTTCGGATCCCGCAGCCGGCTCCGGATCGCCAGGACCGACGGCGGCACGCAGACTGCGATCATTGACGTCACCGACGGCCGGTTCCGCGACGAATCGCCGTCGTTCACCCCGGACGGCAAATACCTCGCCTTCCTTTCCAACCGCAGCTTCGATCCGGTCTACGACGGACACTCCTTCGATCTGTCCTTCCCGAGCCCGATCAAGCCCTACCTTGTGGCCCTCGCCGCGGACACCCCGTCCCCGTTCGGCCCGAGCGTCGACCTGCAGATCGATGCGGACACGGACGCAGACGCGGACGGTGCCGCGGTGACCGGTGCCGGACCTGCGGCGTCGCCCGCAGCGAAGCAGGTGCCGGCCGTGCGGGTCGACGCCGAAGGCCTGGCCCACCGCGTCATCGGTGTCCCCGTGCCGCAAGGCAACTACTCCACACTGACCGCCGCTTCCGGCGCCCTGCTCTGGCTGGACAATGAACTCTCCGGCACCACGGGCGAAGGCCGGGCCAGCCTTGAGGACAAGGGCGCCGCACCCAGCCTGGTCCGCTACGACCTCGCCAAGCGACGCACCTCCACCCTCGTGGAGGCACTGGACAGCTACCGGATCTCCGGCGACGGGGAAAAGATCGTGTTCATCCAGGACAAACAGATCCGGGTCGCTCCCGCGGGCGCCAAGGCCGACGAGGAGTCCGGCCAGCTCGTCAAGGTGGACCTCGGGCGCATCCGCGTGCAGATGGACCCGCTCAGCGTGTGGGGCCAGGCCTTCGACGAGGCATGGCGGCTCCAGCGCGACTTCTTCTGGACCGAAGACATGGCCGGCCAGGATTGGGAATCCATCCACGCCCGCTACCGTCCCGTGGTGGAGCGTCTCGGCTCGCACGATGACCTCGTGGACCTGTTGTGGGAGCTGCACGGCGAACTGGGCACGTCCCACGCCTATGTCCGCCCGATGGCTGTCGCCGAGAACGGCAGCAGCCCCCAGGGCCGGCTCGGCGCGGACCTTGAGTTCACCGGCGAGGGCTGGGAAATCACCCGCATCCTGGCGGGGGAGTCCTCGGATCCGCTCGCTACTTCTCCGCTCACCCGGCCCGGCGCCGACGTCAAGCCCGGCGACGTCCTGCTGGCGATCGACGGCGTCGTACTCACCGAATCGCTGACCCCGGCCATGCAGCTCGTCGGCGCGGCCGGCCGTGCCGTCGAACTCACCCTGCGCAACGGTGCCGGCCACGGCGAAGCCGCGGGCGGCCAGCGCCGCGTGGCCGTGGTCCCGGTCAAGGACGAGGAACGCCTGCGGTACCAGGAATGGGTCGCCGGCAACCGGCGGACCGTCCGCGAAGCCTCCAACGGAACGTTCGGCTACCTCCACATCCCGGACATGATGGCCAATGGCTGGGCCCAGCTGCATCGCGACCTCGACACCGAAACCGCCCTCGACGGGCTGATCGTCGATGTCCGCCGCAACCGCGGCGGCCACACCTCCCAGCTCGTGGCCGAACTCATCGGACGCAAGGTCACCGGCTGGAGCATGCCGCGCGGGGAGAAACCGCGGACCTACCCGCACCACGCACCGCGCGGACCGGTCATCATCCTGACGGACGAGTTCGCCGGATCCGACGGCGACATCATCACCCAGGTCTCCAAGCTGCGGGGGATCGGACCCGTCATTGGCACCCGCACGTGGGGCGGCGTCGTCGGAATCGACAACCGCTTCGCGCTGGCCGACGGCACGGGCGTGACCCAGCCGCGCTACGCCACCTGGTTCGCCGGCGGCGTCGGCTGGGGCGTGGAGAACTTCGGCGTCACCCCGGACATCGAAGTGACCTTCCCGCCGCACGCCTACGCCGCCGGCACTGACCCGCAGCTGGAATACGGCATCGGGGCGTTGAAGGAAATGATCCAGGAACTGCCCACGGACCGTCCCCCGCTGCGCGAGGGCTACCGCCGTGTCCGGCCCGCCCCGTTGCCTGCACGCCGGCAGGGCAGCTAGTCCACCGCGGCTAAACGCCAAAGGCCCCCGCTGCCCTGGAAAATCCAGGGCAGCGGGGGCCTTCGCTTTGCTGCCTGA
>NZ_BAAAQB010000015.1:7516-35374 GCF_039531445.1 Arthrobacter humicola
GAGGGCGGCCGAGACGGGGCAGCCCACCTTGGCTTCCTCAGCGATGCGCTGGAATTCGTCCTCCGTGATCCCCGGGATCCGCGCGCTCACGGTCAGGTGGCTGTCCGTGATGCCGGTGCCGGGCACGAAGGTGACATCCGCCTTGGTGTTGACTTGCTCGGGCGTGTGGCCGGCCTGGGCGACAGCGAGGCTGAATGCCATGGAGAAGCAGGCCGAGTGGGCCGCAGCGATGAGCTCTTCGGGGCTGGTCTTGCCCTCGGATGCCTCGGCGCGCGCCTTCCAGGTGACATCGAAGTTACCCAGTCCGGAGCTGTCCAGCGTCGTGTTGCCGGCGCCCGTCATCAGGTCGCCATTCCATACAGTGTGCGCGGTGCGTGTTGCTGCCATGTCCACTCCTCAAGATCGTTGTCATCCCACAGATCCGGCGATCCGCCGGATCATCCGTGTCCATCCTAGGGATTCGGCGCCGCCTGCGCACGGGGGTTCCGCTGTCAGTGGATTATGACCGGGTCTGGCGGGTACTGCTTAACGACGGCGGCGCCACACCCCTGTCTAGGGGTGCGGCGCCGTCGCTGTCGTTGACGTCGGGGACTGCTAGTTCCAGAGCGTGGCGACGGCAATGTTGATCAGCGCCATGCCGCCGACGGCGTGCGCCAGACCCTTGGGGACCTCAGCCCCGGAAGCAGCCTTCCGGTACCCGATGATGGCGGCCACCAGCACAACGATGGCGATCACCAATTTGACGGTGATCTTGAAGTAGTTGACCGGTTCGTGGGTGGCCCCCAGGATCCCTACGAGCGCCAGCCCCGTGACCAGCTGGGCAATTGCGCCGTACAGCTGCACCGGCAGGACGGTGGGCTTCTTGAAGGTGGCGAACCAGCCGCCGACGATCGCGGCGGCGCCCAAGACGTGCAGGAAGATCAGAATGTATTTAAGAATGTCCATGGCACCAGCTTAGCGACAATCTGTCGGCAAACGACGGAGGGCACCTTCCGTCATGGAAGGTGCCCCCGGTTCACCGTGTTTCAGGCGGGCTGTTGCTCGTTAGAGGCCCAGGTCCGCTTCGAACGCGCCTTCTTCGAGGCGTGCCTTCAGCGTCTGCAGGAAGCGTCCTGCATCCGCGCCGTCCACCAGGCGGTGGTCGTACGTCAGGGAGAGGTACATCATGGAGCGGATGGCCAGCGAGTCATCGCCGTTCTCGTCCGAGACCACCACGGCGCGCTTGACGATCGCGCCGGTGCCCAGGATGGCGACCTGCGGCTGGTTGATGATCGGGGTGTCGAAGAGAGCGCCCACGGAACCGATGTTGGTGATGCTGAAGGTTCCGCCGGAGAGCTCGTCCGGGCCGATCTTGCCGTTGCGGGTGCGGTCCGCGACGTCGGCGATCTTGCCGGCCAGGCCGGCGAGGTTCAGGTTGCCGGCGTCGGCGATAACCGGCACCAGCAGGCCCTTGTCGGTGTCCACGGCAATCGCCAGGTGTTCGGCGTTGTGGTAGGTGATCTCCTGCTTGTCCTCGTCGTAGGAGGCGTTGATCTTCGGGTGCTGCTTCAGGGCCTCGGCGACAGCCTTGGCGATGAAGGGCAGGAAGGTCAGCTTGGAGCCGTTCTGGGCCTGGAAGGAGTTCTTGGCCTTGGCGCGCAGCTTGGCTACCTTGGTCATGTCAACCTCGTGGACCTGCGTCAGCTGGGTCGAGATGTCCAGGGACTCGCGCATGCGGCGGGCGATGACCTGGCGGATGCGCGGGGCCTTCTGCACGGTGCCGCGCAGGGAGGACACTGCGGCGGCCGGAGCGGCAGACGGGGCTGCGGCAGCAGCTCCCGCTGCAGCGGGGGCTGCCGGTGCGGCCTTCGCCTCGGCGGCGGCCAGCACATCCTGCTTGCGGATGCGGCCGCCGACGCCGGTGCCGGTCAGGGACGCGATGTCGACGCCTTGCTGGTTGGCCAGCTTGCGGACGAGGGGAGTGACATAGCCGGACTCTGCCGGCGCGGCAGCTTCTGCCTTAGCCGGAGCGGCGGGAGCTGCAGCGGCGGGCGCCGCGGCCGGTGCGGGAGCGGCTGCGGGAGCCGCCGGTGCGGGAGCCGGAGCTGCTGCGGGAGCCGGAGCTGCTGCGGGAGCGGCTGCCGGAGCCGGGGCGGCTGCGGGAGCCGGTGCGGCGGGGGCTGCTGCGCCGGAACCGATGACGGCCAGGACGGAGCCGACCTCGGCGGTTTCGTCCTCGTTGACGCGGATTTCCAGGAGGGTTCCGGCGACGGGGGACGGGATTTCGGTGTCAACCTTGTCGGTGGAAACCTCAAGCAGCGGCTCGTCGACCTCCACGGTGTCGCCGACGCTCTTCAGCCAGCGGGTGACGGTGCCTTCGGTGACGCTCTCGCCCAGGGCCGGAAGCGTGACGTCGTGTCCTTCACCGGCGGGAGCAGAAACCGGGGCAGCGGCCGCAGCGGCAGGCGCCTCGGCCTCGGGGGCCGGAGCCTCCGCGGCCGACGGGGATGCTGCGGGGGCCTCTTCGGCGGGGGCTGCGGCCGGAGCTTCTGCGGCGGCCGGGGCGGCGTCGCCGGAGCCGATGCGGACCAGCGGGGCGCCGACTTCTGCGGTCTCGTCTTCGGCGACGAGGATTTCCTCGATCACGCCGGCAATCGGAGAGGGGATTTCGGTGTCTACTTTGTCGGTGGAAACCTCGAGCAGCGGCTCGTCCACCTCTACCCGGTCACCGACCTGCTTGAGCCAGCGGGTGACGGTTCCTTCGGTGACGCTCTCACCGAGGGCGGGCAAGTTAACGGATTCAGACATGTCGTCCCCGTTCTCCTTATTGATCTTTAGTGCGGATGATTGCTGCCTTGTTCGAGCTTAGTGCACCCGGCATTTTGGGCCGGGCGCACTAAGCACGGAGTTCTTGCGGTGGTGCGGGCGGAGATGCCTAGCCGTGGAGGGGTTTGCCCGCCAGCGCCAGGTGCGCCTCGCCCAGGGATTCGTTCTGGGTCGGGTGGGCGTGGACCAGCTGGGCCACGTCCTCGGGGTAGGCTTCCCAGTTCACGATCAGCTGGGCCTCGCCGATCTGCTCGCCCATGCGGGAGCCGATCATGTGGACGCCGACGACGGGGCCGTCCTTCTGGCGGACCAGCTTCACGATGCCGCTAGTGCCCAGGATGGAGCTCTTGCCGTTGCCGGCGAGGTTGTATTCCTGGGTTTCGACCTGGTCGTCACCGAACTTGGCCTTGGCGGCTGCCTCGGTGTAGCCGACCGTCGCGATTTCGGGCTCGGCGTAGGTGACTTTGGGGATGTTGACGTCTTCGACGACCACCGGCTTCAGGCCGGCGATTTCTTCGGCGACGAAGATGCCCTGCTGGTAGCCGCGGTGGGCCAACTGGACGCCCGGGACGATGTCGCCGACGGCGTAGATGTTGCCAACACCGGTGTGCAGGCGCTCGTTGGTGATGACGAAGCCGCGGTCGATGGTGACGCCGGCCTCTTCGTAGCCGAGGTTGGCCGTGACGGGGCCGCGGCCCACGGCCACGAGCAGGAGATCGGCTTCGAAGGTCTTGCCGTCGACGAGGGTGACCTTGACGCCGTCGGCGTTCTGCTCCACGCCCTGGAAGAACACGCCGGTGGAGAACTTGATGCCGCGCTTCTTGAAGGCGCGCTCAAAGTTCTTGACGATGGCGGCGTCCTCGTTCGGGACGAGGGAAGGCAGGCCTTCGACGATGGTGACGTCGACGCCGAAGGACTTCCAGACGGAAGCGAACTCGACGCCGATCACGCCGCCGCCCAGGATGATCGCGCTCTGGGGGATGTAATCCATGGTGAGGGCTTCGTCGGACGTGATGACCTTGCCGCCGATTTCCAGGCCCGGCAGGGTGCGGGAGTAGGAGCCGGTGGCGAGGACGATGTTCTTGCCCTTGTAGGCGGTGCCGTTCACGACGATGGTGTCGGCGCCCTGGAGCTTGCCCTCACCCTCGATGACGGTGATGCCCTTCTTGGACTTGATCAGTCCCTGCAGGCCCTTGAACTTGCCGGCAATGATGCCGTCCTTGTAGGCGTTGACGGCCGTGATGTCGATGCTGTCGAGGGTCACGTTCACGCCGTACTTTGAGGAGTCACGGGCGTGGTCTGCCAGCTCCGCGGAGTGCAGGAGCGCCTTGGTCGGGATGCAGCCGTTGTGCAGGCAGGTGCCGCCGAGTTTGGCCTTTTCGATGAGGCCGACGGTGAGGCCAAGCTGGACGGCACGCAGAGCGGTGGCGTAGCCGCCGCTGCCGCCGCCGAGTACCAGGATGTCGAATTCTTGCGCAGTTGCCTGATCGGCCACTAAAACGCTCCCTCGCGTGAACGATGACGCGAGAGTACGCATCATCTGGTCTTGAAACTTGCCTGCCGTGATTATGCCAGCAGGCCCGTTCCCTTTCATTTGTGACTACTTCTTGGGGTCTATCGTCGTTCACCTTAGCGAACCACTTATACATGCTCCACCTTGTCGCGGTGTTTGTGGAGCGCTTGTGTCCAGTGTCACGCGGCTTTGTGGCCGAGGCATCAGGGCCCCGGCCACAGAGCGGCGTGGGTGCGGACCGCCGTGGTGTCAGGCGGTGCTGTTGGACGGTGCTGTTAGGCGGAAGCCTTCAGCAGGTCTTCGACGTACGCCACAAGAGTGCGGACGGTGCAGCCTGTGCCCTGCTTGTGGTTGTAGCCGTAGGGGCTGCCGTTATTGAACGACGGTCCGGCGATGTCGATGTGGGCCCAGGGGATCTGTTCGCCGTCCTTGCCCTTGCCGACGAATTCGCGCAGGAACACGGCCGCGGTCATCATGCCGCCGTGGCGTTCGCCGATGTTGGCGATGTCCGCGACCTGCGAGTCGAGGCTGGGGCGCAGTTCTTCGGGCAGGGGCATGGGCCAGACGAGCTCGCCCGCACGGTCCGCGGCGGCTTTGATGGCGCCGGTGACGGAGTCGGAGCCCATGACGCCGGCGGTGCGGTCTCCCAGGGCGATCAGCTGCGCGCCGGTAAGGGTGGCGACGTCAATGATCGCGTCCGGGAACTCCTGGCTCGCTGCAACGATGCCGTCGGCCATGACCAGGCGGCCCTCGGCGTCGGTGTTCAGGACCTCGACGGTCTTGCCGCCGAACATCGTGAGGACGTCGGCGGGACGCTGGGCAGCGCCGGAGGGCATGTTCTCCGCAATGCACAGCCAGGCGGTCGCCTTGACCGGCAGGCCGAGGCCTGCGATGGCCAGCACGGTGTTAAGGACGACGGCGGCCCCGGCCATGTCGCTCTTCATGTCACCCATGCCGAGGGCAGGCTTGATGGAAATGCCCCCGGTGTCAAAGGTGATGCCCTTGCCCACAAGGGCGATCTTGGCCGTGGCCTTGGCCGGGGCGTACTCCACCTTCACGAGGCGCGGCTGGCGGGTGGAGCCCTTGCCGACGCCGAGGATGCCGCCGAAGCCCTCCTTCTCGAGGCGCTTCTCGTCCCAGACGGTCACCTTGACGGGCAAGCCCTTGGACAGCTCCTTGGCGGCGTCGGCGAAGGACTCGGGGTAGAGGTGGCTCGGCGGCTGGTTGACCAGGGTGCGGGTCGCGTTCACGGCCGTGCCGATCAGGGACGCCCGGTCCAGGACCGGCTGCAGTGCCTTGTCCGCGGCGAAGTCGGTCAGGATGGCGACGTTCTTCACCGGGTCCTTGAGCCCGTTCTGGGAGGACCGGAACTCCGTGTAGGAGTAGGCGCCCATTGCCGCGCCCTCGGCAACGGCGGCGACCTCGGCGAGGGTCGTCGTCGGAAGTGCCAGGGTGACGGTGGTGACGCCGGCCAGCTGGCGGACCGCCGAGCCGGCGGCGCGGCGCAGCGCCTCCTCGCTGAGCGGCTGCTTCGCTGAACCCTTGTTCGCGGGCAGCTTGCCGACGCCGGCGAGCAGCAGAATGGTGGCCCCCGCCTCGGGCAGGCCGGGCAGGCGGTGGGCCTGGTCGGCCGCGCCGGTGATGCCAAGAACGCTCAGTGATTCCGCCAGGGCCTCAGCGGCCTTGGCCGTCAGCGGATTGTCGAGCAATACCGGGCCGTCCGGACCCTGCCCGACGCCGATGACGAGGGCATCGCTGGGGGACTTCTTTAGGTCCCCTGCGACTGCACTAAGTTTGACTTCACTATTCTTGACCACGAGGACAGTCCTCAATTCTCTGTGATGTTTCTCGGTGATTTTCGGCAGGAACTGCATGTTCGGCGCCCTGCCGCGGATCCCGGGCCGCCGTCGTTCTGGGACGCAACCCGGTGTCTGCAAGCTAGCCCTAGGGCCAGTTCCGATCGTAGTCTCTCCCGACTCCGGACTTTCAATCGAATGAGAGCTGGAGCACACCCGGGGCAGGAATTAGCCCGGACGCCGGGGCGTTGTACTGTTAGCGGCGCTGCCGTGCGGTGAGTGCCCTGTGGACTGGCCGTCGGGTTCTGCATGATTCCGCGGGCTCTGCCTGATCGTCCGGAACCTGCGTGGCTGTCCGGACGACGGACCGCGACCCGCAACTCCTGCCGCCGCCATCGTGAAAGGAACACGCCGTGATTGAACGGATTTCCGGCTCTCTGCTGGACCCCCAGTCGCTCTATATCCGTGATGACGCGCTGTTCTCCAGCCCCGAACTGCACGGACTCAACCTCGTCATGGGGTTCACCGGCTTCGCTGACGCCGGCCACGTGGTCCGGCAGATCACCGCCGAGCTGTTGGACACGCTCGATTCCGAGATGATCGCCCAGTTCGACGCCGACCAGCTGATCGACTACCGGTCCCGGCGTCCGCAAGTTAGCTTCGTCGAGGACCACCTGCAGGATTACCAGGCCCCGAGCCTGGCGCTCTACCGCCTGGTCGACGGGCTGGGCAGCCCCTTCCTGTTCCTTGCCGGGTTCGAGCCGGACCTGCAATGGGAGCGCTTCGCACGCGCCGTCGTCGGTATCGTCGAGGAACTCGACGTCAACCTCGTCGCCTGGATCCATTCGATCCCGATGCCCGTGCCCCACACCCGGCCGGTCGGTGTGACCGTGCACGGCAACCGGCCGGAACTGATCGAGGGAATCTCCGTGTGGAAGCCCACCGTGGAGGTTCCTGCCGCCGTGGGCCACATCCTGGAGCTGCGTCTGACGGAGGCCGGCCGGAACATCGCCGGCTATGTCATCCATGTGCCGCATTACCTGGCCGAAGCCGAATACCCCACGGCCGCCGTTGCCGGACTCGAGTACCTGGGCGCGGCCACCTCCCTCATGCTGCCGACGGACCGTCTGCGCGAGGCCGGACGTGAGGTGGGCCGGCAGATCGCCGAGCAGATTGAGGCGTCCGAAGAGGTCCAGCAGGTGGTCTCCCGGCTGGAGTCCCGGTATGACGAAAAGGCCGAGGGGACTGTCCGGCGGTCGCTGCTGGCCGACGAGAACGACCAAATCCCCAACGCCGATGCCCTGGGGGCCGCCGTCGAGGCGTACTTGGCCCGTAAAGAACCCGGCGAATAAATACTATTTATCAACAAGCCGGGCATAATAGGGGAGTGACCTCCCCCCGCGCCTGGCTGATTTGGATCATCGGGATCTTTGCGTATCTCGTGGCGGTCAGCCAGCGCACCTCGTTCGGGGTCGTCGGCCTGGAGGCCACGGAACGCTTCCATGCCAGCGCGGCCGAAATTTCCTTCTTCACTGTGCTGCAGCTCCTGGTCTACGCCGCGCTACAGATTCCGGTGGGCATCCTCGTGGATCGGTACGGCTCCCGCGCCATGCTGGCAGGCGGCGGCATCCTGATGGGGCTCGGCCAGCTGCAGCTCGCGTTTGCCGACAACATCCCCGGCGGTGTTCTGGGACGTGTCCTGGTGGGTGCCGGCGACGCCATGACGTTCATCTCCGTCATCCGGCTTATTCCGCTCTGGTTTGCGCCGGGGCGCGTGCCGCTGCTGACGCAGCTGACGGGCATGTCCGGACAGCTGGGCCAGCTGTTCAGCGTGGTGCCGTTCGCCATGATCCTGCACTCCGCGGGGTGGACGCCTGCCTTCCTGACGCTCGCCGGGATGTCCGGCATCGCCGTCGTGCTGGTCCTGCTGTTGCTTCAGGACCTCCCGCCCGGGCACCCGGCCCCGCCGCCGTCCCAGGGCCTGCGCGCCACCGGAATTTCGCTGGGGCACGCCTGGCGGCAGCCCGGGACCCGGCTGGGGCTGTGGAGCCACTTCACCGTCCAGTTCAGCGGCACGGTGTTTGCCATGACCTGGGGCTACCCCTTCCTGATTTCCGCCCAGGGGCTGGACCGGGGAACCGTCTCCGGCCTCATGTCCCTCTACGTGGCCGCCGCCATTGCCGCCGGCCCCCTCATGGGCAGGTTCGTTGCCCGACATCCGCTGCGCCGTTCCACGATGGTGCTCCTGATTTCCGGCTGCACCGCTGCGGCATGGGCGGCCGTCCTGCTGCTGCCGGGACGATCTCCGCTCTGGCTCCTGGCTGTCCTTGTGGTGACGCTGGCCGTCGGCGGGCCCGGTTCGATGATCGGCTTCGACTTCGCCCGGACCTTCAACCCGGCGCACCGGCTCGGGACCGCCACCGGAATTGTCAACGTGGGCGGCTTCATCGCCGCCCTGGTGTCCATCTACCTCATTGGGCTGGTCCTCGACGTCCTTTACGCCAGCGGCTTCTCCCGGGGCGATCTCTACGGCCTGGATCCCTTCCGCGTCGCCCTCAGCGTCCAGTTCCTCCTGCTGGCCGGGGGAGCCTGCGCCATCATCGTTACCCGGCGGAAGGTCCGGCGCCAGATGGCGGCCCAAGGGGTCACGGTTCCGCCGCTGCTGAAATCCCTCGCCAAGCAACGCAAGCTCGTCGCGGAGCGCCGCCGCACGCCCTGAGTAGCGGTTTGGTGTGTTGGCTGCCCGGCGCAACGCCCTGAAGTTATCCACATAGCGCAGAACGGGACTCCCGCAGCGATCCGGCCGTCGCGAAGCTTGGCTTATGACAGCTCCCGATCATCTGAGAATTTCCGGCCCTGAAGACATCCTTGGCTTCATCCCTCACTCCCTGGGCTACTGGCCCGAGAACAGCCTCGTGGCCATGACCATGGAAGGCAAACGGCTCGGAGCCACCTTGCGGGTCGACCTCCCCGCGCTAGGCGGTGGCGCCGTCGGCGGCCGCAGCGGCGGAGGAGGGGGCAATACCGCGGCCCCGGGACGCGGTGGCGCCGGGTCCAGACGGCATTCCGGCTCAGGCCGGAGCGACGCGCTGGCCGGCTTTGCGCGAAATGTCGTGTCCTACTTGCAGGCGGACGACGCCGCCGATGGTTCGCTGCTGGCCTTCTTCACTGATACGGATACCAACAGCGACGACGGCCGCCCTGGGTTGGCGGTCCTGCTCAAAGAACTCGAACTTGCCCTGGAGGCGGCCGGAATGCCCGTGAGGGACGCGTGGGTTATTGGCGCGGAGTTCTGGCGCAACGCCTACTGCAGCGATCCGGACTGCTGTGTGCCGCCCGGCCGGCCGATCGAGCAGATCACGAACAGCAAACTCAATGCCGAGATGGTTTTCCGCGGCAGCAGTGTAGGCGAGGCCCCCGGAGCGCAGGACACCAGGCCGGCGCCGCGGCCCGTGGACCCTGCGGTCCGTACGGCCGAGTTCGGCTGGGCTGCGCAATTCTCCTCGCGACGGCGGGACCGGGCCCAATTCGCCCAGGTGCTTGATGTCTGGACGATGGTGATGCAGGCGGCCGCGCAGTCGCCCGACCTGACACCGGAACTGACCGGCTACCTACGGGCCAGCCTTTGCATCCCGTCATGGCGGGACGCAGTGCTCGTGATGGCGGCGGCCGGGCGGCCGGCGGCCGAATGCGGCGCTGAAGACTTCGGCATGTTCGACCCGGAAGCCGGATCAGCCTTCCGGCCCGGAACCAACTCTTCTCCAGGGCCAGGGCCAGGGCCAGGACCAACGCCCAGTCCCATTCCAGGACCGACGCCTTCCGACGGCCAGCCGGCCTGTGGCGCCGACGCTGGCCCAGTCCCGGGGGCCGACACGCTTCCCGGCTACGGGGAGGTCCTGCTCGGGCTGGCCCCGTCGGTCCCGGACTGGGCCCTGATGGTCGGGCTTGAGCGGGTCCTGCAACTGCTGGGAAGTCTCGGCGGCGGTGAGTCGACCGCAGCCGCCGTGACGGCAAGGGGCTGGATTGAATGGTGCCGCGGACGGGGTTCCTACGCCGACGCCCTGTATCGGCAGGCACTGCAGGACTATCCGGGATACAGATTGGCGGAACTGCTGGCAGAACTTGGCCGGCGCGGCACGCTTTGCGGCTGGGCAGCCAGACGGGAGGCAGCATGGCAGAAGTTTGCGCCGGACGCGGCGTGAGGAGTCGCCGCAATATTGTGGACCCGCCGCCCCGGAAGGCACCTCCGGAGAAAACCGTGAGACAATAGTTGCCGAGACCCGGTTGGGTCCGTGTATCAAGTGCCCGCAATGAACCTTGGAAACAGGGAACATTCCGGCCGCCCCAGCAGTTCTACTTAGTGGCTCTGCTGGTCGTGGTTGCATCTGATGTTGAACACGGACTTGACAGGGTCATAGTGGTGTTGCCCGTATGGCGATCCGCAGACCGCAGCTAGAAAGGTTTTCAGTGACCCCGTCTTCCGCGAAGAAGGAACCCGCCGACCAGGCCGAAATGTCCCCCGACGAGAAGAAGGCGGCGACCAACGCCAAGCGCGCCGCCACGCGTGCAGCCAACAAGGCTGTCAAAGACGCCGCTTCCGCCGAGGGCGGCGACACCGTAACGGGAGTCGCCAAGCCTGAGCCCAAGAAGCGCGGGCCCAAGCCCGGCGCCAAAGCCGCGGCAGAGGCCGCCGGCAAATCAGCCAGTGAGCACGGCGACGACGATGACGTCGACGTCGAAGAGGACCTCGACGACATCACGCCCGATGCTGCCGAACTCGGCGACGAGGTAGAAGGCGAAGAGGCTCCCGGCAAGGCCGCAGCGGCCACCGGCTCCGGCTTCGTCTACTCCGATGCCGATGACGACGACGCCCCGGTGCAGCAGGTCATGTCCGCCGGCGCCACCGCCGACCCCGTCAAGGACTACCTGAAGCAGATCGGCAAGGTCGCGCTGCTGAACGCTGAGCAGGAAGTGGACCTGGCCCTGCGGATCGAGGCCGGCCTCTTCGCCGAGGAAAAGATCGCCGCCGACGACGGCACGATGGATCCGAAGCTCAAGCGTGAGCTTGAATTCGTCATCCACGACGGCAAGCGTGCCAAGAACCACCTGCTGGAAGCCAACCTCCGCCTCGTGGTCTCGCTGGCCAAGCGCTACACCGGCCGCGGCATGCTGTTCCTGGACCTGATCCAGGAAGGCAACCTGGGCCTGATCCGTGCGGTCGAGAAGTTCGACTACACGAAGGGCTTCAAGTTCTCCACCTACGCCACGTGGTGGATCCGCCAGGCGATCACCCGCGCCATGGCCGACCAGGCCCGCACCATCCGCATCCCGGTGCACATGGTGGAAGTCATCAACAAGCTGGCCCGCGTCCAGCGCCAGATGCTGCAGGACCTCGGCCGCGAACCCACGCCGGAGGAGCTGGCCCTCGAACTGGACATGACCCCGGAAAAAGTCGTCGAGGTCCAGAAATACGGCCGCGAGCCCATCTCCCTGCACACTCCGCTTGGCGAGGACGGCGACTCCGAATTCGGTGACCTCATCGAGGACTCCGAAGCCGTGGTTCCCGCGGATGCCGTGAGCTTCACCCTGCTGCAGGAACAGCTGCACTCGGTGCTGGACACGTTGTCAGAGCGCGAAGCCGGTGTGGTCGCCATGCGCTTCGGCCTCACCGACGGACAGCCGAAGACTTTAGACGAAATCGGCAAGGTCTACGGTGTGACGCGCGAACGCATCCGCCAGATCGAATCCAAGACCATGTCCAAGCTGCGGCACCCGTCGCGCTCACAGGTCCTGCGCGACTACCTGGACTAACGGCCGCGCACCGGCCGCAGGCTGGGAGCAGTCCACACCAACGCGGGGTCACATCCCGTCCGCCGCCTGGCGGGCCGGATGTGACCCCGCGTTCGTGTTTTGCCTGAGTGGTTTTGCAGGATCAGGCGTCCCTTTGCACTAACTCGCGTTTAACGAACAAGGACCCCTCCGAATCGGAGAGGTCCTTGTTCACTAGTTGTTCAGTAGTCCCAGAGTTCAGTAATCTCAGGTCGCTGAAGACCCGGCCAGACGCCGAGCCGGAAACCGGGGATCTAGTCGACCGGAACCGGGGCCTTCTGGTGAAGGCGGTCTGTCTCGTCGTGCCAGTCTGAGCTGAGCGGCTTGAGTGTCGGCTCTACGGCGCGTGCGTGGTGGCCGCAGAAAAGAAGCTCACCGCCGGAGGCTCCGAGAACAACCCGGACATATGCCTGTGCTCCGCAACGATCGCACCGGTCTGCGGCGGTCAGTGTGCGGTCCGCAACTGCTGTTGTCATGTTCGGCCTCCTTAGTAGATCGGTATATCTATATAACCAGTATTCGTGGCCAAACCATCGCCGGGATGGCCCACTTTCGCTGTCCGCGTATCACGTCTCAGTAACGGGGAAGCCCCGCACGGTCCTTCCGGGGAGTGGCAGATCGGCGAGGACCCTGACTCCGACTAACCTAGGAAGAGCGTTAAACACTGTGACCGCCGGCCTGCGCACGCTGCAGGGGCCGTCCCCGTCTTGTAAGGAGTTCACGACCCGTGGCACCCAGTTCTGATTACACCGCCCGGCACCTTTCCGTGCTGGAGGGCCTCGAGGCCGTCCGCAAGCGCCCGGGCATGTACATCGGCTCCACGGATTCCCGCGGACTCATGCACTGCCTCTGGGAGATCATCGACAACTCCGTCGACGAGGCCCTCGCCGGCTTCGGCCACGACATCAAGATCATCCTGCACGCGGACAACTCGGTGGAGATCCACGACGACGGCCGTGGCATCCCCGTGGACGTCGAACCGAAAACCGGGCTGACCGGCGTCGAAGTGGTTTTCACCAAACTGCACGCCGGCGGCAAGTTCGGCGGCGGCTCCTACACGGCTTCGGGCGGCCTGCACGGCGTGGGCGCCTCCGTCGTCAACGCCCTGTCGGCACGCCTCGACGTCGAGGTGGACCGTGGCGGCAAGATCTACAAGATGTCCTTCCGCCGCGGCGAGCCGGGCCGCTTCAAGGACCCGGGCACCAAGCCGGATCCGGCCTCGGTCTTCGAACCGTTCGTTGACGGCTCCGTGCTCGACGTCGTCGGCAAGGCCAAGCGCGGAATGACGGGAACGCGGATCCGTTACTGGGCCGACCGGCAGATCTTCACGCCCGACGCCAAATTCTCCTACGAGGACCTCGCCGCGCGGGCCCGCCAGACCTCGTTCCTGGTCCCCGGGCTGAAGCTCACGGTCCGGGACGAACGCAGGCTTGCCGGCACCCCGGGCGAAGCGGGCCCGCATGAGGAAGTCTTCCACCACGACGGCGGCATCGCCGAGTTTGTCGACTTCCTCGCCGCTGACCCGGCCATCACCGACATCTGGCGCCTGCACGGCGCCGGCAAATTCAAGGAAACAGTGCCCGTTCTCGACGAGCGGGGGCACAGCCAGCTCGCGGAGGTGGAGCGCGACTGTGAAGTCGACGTCGCCCTGCGCTGGGGGATCGGGTACGACAGCACGGTCCGCACCTTCGTCAACATCATCTCCACGCCGAAGGGCGGCACCCACCAGTCCGGCTTCGAGCAGGCCCTGCTGAAGACCTTCCGCAAGGCGATCGAGACCAATGCCCGCAAACTCAAAGCAGGCAACGACAAGATCGAAAAGGACGACATCTTCGCCGGCCTGACGGCAGTCCTGACCGTCCGGCTGGCCGAGCCGCAGTTCGAGGGCCAGACCAAGGAAATCCTGGGCACGTCGGCCGTGCGGGCCATCGTGGCCAAGGTGGTGGAGCAGGAGATCACCGCCCGGCTGACCTCCTCAAACCGCAACGACAAAGCCCAGTCGGCGCTGCTGCTGGAAAAGGTCGTCAGCGAGATGAAGTCCCGCATCTCGGCGCGCGTCCACAAGGAAACCCAGCGCCGCAAGAATGCACTGGAAACCTCCTCCATGCCGACCAAGCTTGCCGACTGCCGCACGGACGACGTCGCGCGGTCCGAACTGTTCATCGTCGAGGGTGACTCCGCACTCGGCACTGCCAAACTGGCAAGGTCCTCAGATTTCCAGGCCCTCCTGCCGATCCGCGGCAAGATCCTCAACGTCCAGAAGGCGTCCGTCGGGGACATGCTCTCCAACGCCGAGTGCGCGGCCCTGATCCAGGTGGTGGGCGCAGGCTCGGGCCGGACGTTCGACATCAGTGCGGCCCGGTACGGCAAGGTGATCCTCATGACCGACGCCGACGTCGACGGCGCCCACATCCGGACGCTGCTGCTGACGCTCTTCTTCCGCTACATGCGGCCCATGATCGATGAGGGCCGCGTCTTTGCCGCCGTCCCGCCGCTGCACCGGGTGGAGGTCATCAACGCCGGCCAGAAGGCCAACGAGATGATCTACACCTACTCCGAGGCCGAGCTCCACGTCCTGCTGGCGAGGCTCGCCAAGGAGGGCAAGCGCTACAAGGAGCCGATCCAGCGCTACAAGGGCCTGGGCGAGATGGACGCCGAGCAGCTGGCAGAAACCACCATGGACCCGCGCCACCGGACGCTCCGCAAGGTCGGGATCGACAACGCCAAGCAGGCCGAAGAAGTCTTCGACCTCCTCATGGGCTCCGACGTGGCACCGCGCAAGGACTTCATCATTGCCGGCGCCGCAAGCCTGGACCGGGAGCGCATCGACGCCTGACCGGACCCGGGACACTAAAACCCCGTTCGTCGTCGATCATCACGTCAGCCATGACGATCGTGAACGCCTCCGACGTCCGCGGAGGCGGCTCCGAACCATGTCGGCAGGTGGTGGAGCAGGTCTTTTTGGTCATCGCCGATCCATGCGACGTGGCCGTCCGGCCGGAGCAGGACCGCGGGCGCGTCCAGTTCCCCGCTGACGTCCACGACGTGGTCGATCCGATCCTGCCATCCTGCCACGGAGAGTTCGCCGGTCTGGTCCAGCAGGAGCCCGCGGCCTTCGCGGGTGAGCTCGTAGAGGCTGCCCCGCGACAGAGGGATGTCGCGCAGTCGCCTGCCGAGAAGCTCAGGTCCTTCGCCGAAGTCGTAGCGGACCCCGATCGCCGTGACCTTCTCCGCCAGGAAACGGCGAACGTCCTCAAAGTCCATCAGCGCAGTCAGCAGCCGGCGCACGGCCTGCGGGCCCGGCTCGGGGGAGAGCAGTTCGCTCTGGGCACGGGTGATGGTGAGCACGTCCTCGGCGACCGGGTGACGCTCGGCGTAATAGGTGTCCAGCAGCCCGCCCGGTGCCCACCCGTTGACCTCGGCGGCGAGCTTCCAGCCCAGGTTGAAGGCGTCCTGGATGCCGAGGTTCAAACCCTGCCCTCCCAGCGGCGGGTGGACATGCGCCGCGTCGCCGGCGAGAAGTACCCGGTCCACTCGGTATCGTTCGGCAATCCGGGTGGCGTCGCTGAAACGGGATAGCGAGCGTGGTGAGTGGACGCCGAAGTCGGTGCCCGCGTACGCCCGCAGCTGCGTCCGGAACTCCGCCAGGGTCGGCGGGACCGAGCTATCCTCGGCCACGGTCGCCGCGGGTACGACGGCGCGGTACAGGCCGTTTCCGGCGGGGCCGATGCCGAACCCCTTGTGGGTCTTGCGCACCTCGTCCGCCACTTCAGCCAGCTCGTCCGGCGGCGCGGTCACCTCCACCTCGCCGAGGAGCCACTCCGTGTTGGCGGGCTCGCCGGGGAAGCCAATGCCGAGCAGCTTGCGCACCAGGCTGCGTCCCCCGTCGCAGCCGACCAGCCAGCGGGAGCGCAGCCGTGTGCCGTCGGCGAGCCCGACGCTCACTCCGTCCCCGTCCTGCTCGACACCCGTCACCTCGGAGCCGCGGCGGATCTGTGCGCCGAGCTCGCCGGCGCGCTCGGCCAGCAGGCGATCGGTGACCGGCTGGGGGATGCCGAGGACGTAGCCGTGTGCGGTATCCAAATTCGCCGGCCGGGGTTTATCGATCGCGGCGAAGCGGCCAACGCCGCCGGGATACTGCTGCCCGTGTGCGAGGAAACGGTCCAGCAGCCCGCGTTGGTCCATGATCTCAATGCTGCGCGGGTGCAGGCCGAGCGAGCGGACAGTCTCGCTCGGCTCCGCGTCCTTCTCCAGCACGAGCACGTCCACGTCGTGCAGCCGCAACTCGCTGGCCAGCATCATCCCCGTCGGCCCGCCGCCGCTAATGATCACGTCGAACATGTGAAACCCCAATCCAAGAAATCACCTTCCGGCCCGCGGCCCCGAATCGCGGAATCGCCCGGAGCAGTCCCCATTTCCTCGGGTATTTTGGCCGCGACTCACTATTCTGGCCGTTGGCAGGGGCCTTGCGGCAAGCCCCCTGGCGAGCTATAACCTGAAAAGGGCAAGGAGATTAATTCTCCTTGCCCTTCGCATGTGCGGGAGCGGTGTTGCGAGGACGCTGCTCATCGCCCGCATGCCTGCCACGACGCCTCCCGTGCAGACGCCTTCCGAAAATGACAGAGCTTCAGCCGAGCAGGCCGGGGACCAATAACAGAGCCGTCGGCAGGGCCAGCAGCAGTACGCAGGCTGCCAGGACGGCCGCGCGCAGGGCATCCGGAAGCGGGGGCTGGGGCGAGAGCAGGCGGCTGACGCGGGACGCCGTCGTGCCTGCCGAGCCGGTGCCCCCAGTGGCGCCGGGCTGGCTTGGGTCGGCGTCGGGCAGGCCGGGTTCGCCGAATGCCAGGCGCGTCGCCGGGGCCGTCGGGGAGCCGCTGGCCACGATCGCGATTGCCTTGATGAGGGTGGCTTTGCTCTCGGTCTTGAGGGCGACGTCGTCGGCCAGCATTTCGATCAGGGAGTTGACCGACTCCTGGGCCAGCCGAGTGGTGGGCAGCCACGGCAGGGCCTGGCGCCACGCGGCGAAGGCCCACAGCAGGAGGTGGTGGCGCTGGCTTAAATGCGCGTTCTCGTGGATCAGGACCGCACGGAGCTCGGCGGGTTCCAACGCGGCCATGAGCCCGTCGGAGAGCACAGTCACGGAGCGTGCGCCGCCGGGCAGGCAGTAGGCCACGGGGGAGTCCACGTTGAGGACCACCGTTCCCGGGCCGTCGGCGGACGGCGAGGCGAGCAGGTCCAGCAGTTCCCGGTGGCGCCGGCGCTGGCGCTGGATCTTGTAGTAGGTCAGCAGCAGCGTGAAAACGAGGTGCGCCGTCAGCAGGGCCGCGGCGGAGAGCGCAAAGATGTGCCAGAAGCCCAGATCCGTGGTGGGGGCATTGTTGAAGACCATCCCCGCCAGGGCGCGCAGACCGGAAAGCAGGTTGTCCCCGACCGGCTCAAGCCCGTAGACGAGCATCGCGCCGATCATGGACAGGCCACCGGCAAGGGCGATCGCCTGCCACAGCAGCATCGCCGTGAAGGGGGAGCGTGCCGGCCACTGGGCACGCGAGAGGAGGATAGGCACCGGCCAGGCCAGTGCTATCGCCAGGACCGCCAGAAAATATGAGGTCCAGAACATCGGGCGCTAGCTGCCGCCCAGCAGCTTGCGCAGGGTTTCTGCCTCGTTGTCCGTGACGGAACCAATGAACCGGGCCAGGACGGCCTCGCGGTCCGGGGCTGAGCCGAGGACCTCGTGCATGAGTTCCGCGGTGTGGTCCGCGCGGCTGGAAACGGCCTGGTAGCGGTGCGGTCGAGTGCCGCGTTCGCGCTCCACGAGGCCCTTCCGCTCGAGGCGGGAGAGCACGGTCAGCACCGTGGTGACCGCGAGGTCCTTGCCCTCGTGGCCGGCGGTGCCGTCCTGGGGGTGGGTGCTCTGTGCGAGGAGATCCCGCAGGGTATTGGCTGTCGCAGCTTCTTGACCTGCCCAGAGCAGGTCCATCACTGCCCGTTCCAGTTCACCGAGACTTGCCATTCCGTACATCCTTCTATGCCTGCCGCACCGGCGTCGTGCTGGGGAAAAGCTGGTGCCTGCCGGGGCGGTGTATGTGAATACGTTGTTATAAATTTACCGTGTTTTGCACATTCTTTCTACATGAAGTAGAACACGGCCGTCCGGCGTGTCGGCCGGCGCGCCCGGCAGCACCGACGGCGGCGGTCCAACGGCGGCTTGCGGCCTCGGATGTCGGCCGCCGGTGTCGGCCCCCACAGTCCGGGGGGGCCCCCGACGGCGGACCGAGGGTGCCGGGCCCGCCGCCGGAGTGGGGGCTGTCCGGCCCATTGCGGGCCATGACGCCCCGTGGGAGTCTGGTTTACGACGAAGTGCCGATGTGTTCTACACTCTGTAGAAGTATCACTTCTACGACATGTAGAAGTTGCTCGAGCCTAGCTAAAGTAGGGACTGCCTTGGACGCCTTGGAAATCGCACGCTGGCAATTCGGAATCACCACGGTCTACCACTTCATGATGGTGCCGCTCACGATCGGCCTTGGCCTGGTGGTGGCTGTGATCCAGACGCTCTGGTACCGCACCGGCAAGCCGGAGTATCTCCGCATGACCAAGTTCTGGGGCAAGCTCTTCCTGATCAACTTCATCATGGGCGTCGCCACGGGAATCGTGCAGGAATTCCAGTTCGGCATGGCCTGGAGCGAGTACAGCCGCTTTGTCGGCGACGTGTTCGGCGCCCCGCTGGCCATGGAAGCGCTCTTGGCCTTCTTCGTCGAGTCGACATTCCTGGGCCTGTGGATCTTCGGCTGGAAGCAACTCAAGCCCGGCCTCCACCTGGCCTGCCTCTGGATCGCCGTGATCGGTTCCGTCTTCTCGGCGTACTTCATCATCGTGGCCAACAGCTGGATGCAGCACCCGGTCGGCGTACAAATGGTCAATGGCCGGCCCGTCATGACCGATGCCTGGGCCGTCTTCACGAACAACACCGCCCTTGTTGCCGTGCCCCACACCCTCTTCGGTGCCCTCGCCGTCGCCGGAGCCTTCCTCCTCGGCATCGCCTGGTACCACCTGTGGCGCCGCCGCCACGACGGGATCGACACCATCGGGACCGACGGCAAAGTGATTCCCGGCGAAGCCCCCGGAATCCCCGGACGGGACCGCAACGACCACACTGTGTGGATCCGCTCGCTGCGCATCGGAGCCGTCGTCGCCATGATTTCCTTTGCGGGCACCGCTGTCACCGGGGATCTGCAGGGCAAGCTCATGTTCGAACAGCAGCCGATGAAGATGGCCGCCGCCGAGGCAGCCTGCCACGACGGCACAGGGTTCTCGGTCCTCAGCGTCGGCAACCTCGGTTCCAAGAACTGCAACGACATCGTCGCTGTGATCGAGGTTCCCGGCATCCTGTCCTTCCTGGCCAAGGGCGACTTCAGCACCGAGGTCAAGGGCGTCAACAGCCTGCTGGACGAGTACAAGGCCAAGTACGGCACCACCCTGCCGGACAACCCCATCTACGGGGACCGCGCGGGCCAGCCCATCCAGTACGTTCCGGTCATGGAAGTCACCTACTGGGGCTTCCGCATGATGATCGGCTTTGGTGGCATCGCCGCCCTCGCGGCCCTCGTGGCCCTCTGGGCCACCCGCAAGGGAACCGTGCCGGCCTCCCGGGGCCTCATGCGCCTGGCGGTGTTCGGCATCCTCGCACCATTCGGCGCCAATGCCGCTGGCTGGATCTTCACCGAGATGGGCCGCCAGCCGTTCGTCGTCGCCCCGAACCCTGACCCCAGCGGCATCGATCAGGTCTTCATGTTCACTGCCGCCGCTGTCTCACCGGGTGTGTCCGCCGGCGAGATCCTGACCTCCCTCGTCGTGCTGACCACCATCTATGCCGTGCTGCTGGTGGTCGAGGTCAAGCTCCTGGTCAAATACATCCGCGGCGGCGTGGCCGCGGCCATGCCGGAACTCGCACACGCCCCGGCGGACGAGTCGGAGGGCGGCACACCCCCGGGCGGCACACCGGGCACGCCCGAGGGCGACGACGTCCTGGCGTTCGCCTACTAAGCGCCCGCTCAGCAACCCACCTATTCAGCAACCCCACACGAAGAAGCGCAGAGGATTCTCAGCATGGAACTGCTACCCACCATCTGGTTCATTGCCATCGCGGTGCTGTGGACGGGCTATCTCTTTCTCGAGGGCTTCGACCTCGGCGTCGGCATGCTGATGAAGGGTTTCGCCCGGAACAACACTGAGCGCCGCGTCCTGATCAACACGATCGGCCCGGTCTGGGACGGCAACGAGGTCTGGCTCCTGACCGCCGGGGGTGCCACCTTCGCGGCCTTCCCGCTGTGGTACGCCTCGCTGTTCTCCGCGCTGTACCTGCCGCTCCTGCTGGTCCTCGTGGCGCTCATCTTCCGTGCGGTCGCCTTCGAATACCGCGGAAAGGTGGACAACCCGAAGTGGCGCGCCCGCTGGGACTGGGCCATCTCGGCCGGTTCCTTCGTCGCAGCCTTCGGTGTGGGCGCCGCGCTGGCGCTGACCACCACGGGGCTGCCCATTGACGCCAACGGCGACCGCGTGGGCGGACCGTTCGCCTGGTTCAGCGGTTATGCCGTGCTTGGCGGTCTCGCCGTCGTCGGGTTCTCCCTGCTGCACGGGCTCGGGTTCCTGGCGCTGAAGACCGACGGCGAGGTCCGTCACCGGGCGCGGGCGTGGTTCGTCCGGCTCCTGCCCGTACTGCTGCTGCCCATCGCCGGCTGGGCCGTGAGCCTGCAACTGCTCAGCGGCGAGGCCTGGACCATGGCCGCCGTCGTCGCAGCCGTCGTGGCAGCAGTACTCGCCTGGAACTTCGCCCGCAAGGGTGCCGAGGGCCGTGCCTTCATGTCACTGGGGGCGTTCCTCCTGCTCGGCAGCGCATCCATCTTCGGTGCCGCGTTCCCCGTGGTGATGCCGTCCACCCTGGATCCCGCATTCAACCTGACAGTCACCAACGCCTCGTCCTCGGACTACACCCTGGGCCTGATGAGCATCGTGGCCTGCATCGGGCTGCCACTCGTCCTGGCATACCAGGCCTGGACGTACTGGGTGTTCCGGCGCCGGGTAAGTGCCGCACACATCCCCGAGGCCCACAGCTTCCTGCCCGCGATTGCCGCCAAAGCGCTCGCACCGAAGGACTAGCTGCCTGATGAGACCGTTCCCCGCCGGCCCCGCAACCCGTTCCGCGCTCTACCTGCTGGGCCTGCTGGCCGCACTGAAGGCCCTGTCGCTCGTGCTGATGGCGCAGGCTGTCGCATCGATGCTCGCCGGTCTCGCGGCGCATGATCCCGCCTGGGCCGACCAGCTCGTCCTCGGGGTGGCCGGGGCCGTGCTGCGCTCACTGACCGTGTGGGCCCAGTCGGTGGCCTCGCGCCGGGCGGCGCTGGGGGTGAAGGAGGAGCTCCGCTCGCAACTTCTGGAGCGGGCGCTGAGGAGCGGAACACGGTCGGCCGGCCCGGCCGACGGCGGCCTCGCTGTCCTCGCCACCCGGGGGCTGGATGCCCTGGACAACTACTACACCCAGTTTCTGCCCGCGCTGGTGAACTGCGCGGCCATCCCGCTGCTGCTGGGGGCGCGCATCCTGTTCGCCGATTGGATCAGCGCCGTGGTGATCGTGTTGACGGTGCCGTTGGTGCCCCTGTTTATGGTGCTGATTGGACGGTATACCGAGGACCGGGTCCGGGAAGCCCAGTCGGCGCTGGCCCGGCTCTCCGGCCACATGCTCGAACTCGCCAAGGGCCTGCCCGTCCTGGTGGGCCTGGGCCGGGCCACGGCCCAGCGCAAGGCACTCGAGGATATGTCCGAGGAATACCGTTCCCGGACCATGGGGACTTTGCGTACGGCCTTCCTCTCCGCCCTGGCCTTGGAGCTCATCGCGACGATTTCCGTGGCAGTGGTTGCCGTGTTTATCGGCGTCCGGCTGGTGCACGGCGACATGGCGCTTGAGGCCGGACTGCTGGCGCTCATCCTGGCTCCCGACTGCTACCTGCCGCTCCGGGAACTCGGCACTGCACACCACGCGAGCGACGAAGGCCGGGCCGCGCTCGCCGAAACCACCGCGGTCCTCGCGGATCCGGGAGCCTCGCCGCTGATCCCGGCTCCGGCCGCCGGAGCCGCCGCAAGAGCTGAGGGACAGTCCGCTGACCTGACCGCGGCTGGCGTCCCGGCCGGAGGGCCGCCTGCCGTCGCCGTGGACGGGCTGACGGTCCGTTTCGGCGGGCGCAGGAAAGCCGCCGTCGGGCCGCTGAGCTTCACCGCAGATGCCGGCCGTATCACGGCCCTTGACGGGCCCAGCGGCGCCGGAAAGAGTACGGTGCTCGGTGTCCTCGCGGGCACCGTCGGGGCGGGCGCAAGCACCGTCGTGTCGGGGCGCATCGGAGGATTCACGACGGCGGAGGTTGCCTGGGTGCCACAGCACCCTGTCATGGTGGCACCCACGGTACTGGACGAGGTCCGCCTGTACCTCGGCATTCCCGCCTACGGACCCGACGCCGCCGCGGCCGGCACTCCGGGCAGTGCTGCTACGGCCAGAATGTCCGTGAGGACTCCGGCGGGTACTTCTGCCAATCCTCCGGCTGGGTCGGAGGGCGATGCGGCGGCACTGCGGTGCCTTGCCGCCGTGGCCGCGGAGCATCTGGCGGCCAAACACCCGGCCGAGTTGAGCCCGGGGGAGCTGCGGCGGGTGGCGCTGGCGCGCGGGCTGGCGCGGATTGAAGCCGGCGCCACCGTACTACTCCTGGACGAGCCGACTGCCCACCTGGACCGGAGTTCCGCCTCAGTGGTTACCGGGGCCCTCGCCGGGCTCCGCGGACGCGCCACCGTGCTCCTCGTTGCGCACGACCGGCAGACCCGGGAGCTGGCCGACAGGCTCGTCGCGGTTGCTCCACGCGGTGGAGGGCACCGCGGCATTGAGCATACGGACCGCGTGGCGCTGACCGCATCCGCGGGGGGAGACACGGGCGTGCGCGCTGCAGCAATCGTGCCGCCGTCGACCGTCCGTGCTGCGGCGGCAGCGCCTGTTGCGGTATCGGCGTCGACTGCGGCGACTGTGCCGGACCGGAGGACCGTGCCGGCCGCAGCAACTAGCGTCGGACGGGCCCCCGTCGCTGAACGGGACCCGATGCGGACCGGAGCGGCGCCCGGTACGGCGGCCGCCCCATCAGCCGAGTCAGCCCCGCACGCCGGCTCGGTCGTGGCCCGGCTGCGCCGGCTGCTGGCACCGGTGGCGGGCCGGTTTGCCGCCGCCGGAGCCGTGGGCACGCTGGCGGCCCTCTTCGCCGTCGCCCTCGCCGGCCTGTCCGGCTGGCTGATCATCCGTGCCAGCGAACAGCCACCCATTCTCTACCTGCTGACGGCGATCGTCGGCGTGCGGTTCTTCGGAGTCGGCCGGGCGGGCCTGCGGTACGCCGAACGGCTGCTCCTGCACGATGCCGTCTTCGCCGCCCTGAGCAGGCTCCGGGGCCGGCTTTGGGAATCGCTGAGCCGCCGCGCCCTGTCCTTGCGCCGGCTTCTGCAGGGCGGCAACGTCCTGGGCACGGTGGTGGACGACGTCGATACCCTCCGTGATCTCCTTCCACGCGTCGTCCTGCCGCCCGTCACCGCTGTCGCTGTCGCCGTGACCGCAGTGGTCGGCATCGGCTTCCTGCTCCCGGCGGCGCTTCCGGCCGTGGCCGCAGCGGCGCTGCTGAGCATTATCGTGGCCCCCGCCCTTGCATTGGCGGCCGACCGCATGTCCGCCGGCACCGAACAGCAGCTCCGCTCCGGCGTGCTCCGAGACGTCGCCGCCGCCCTGGACGCCCGCGCAGAACTCCACGCCAACGGAGTGACCGCTCCCGTGCTGGGTGCCATCAGCAGGGCCGACCGGTCCGCGACAGCGGCCTCGCAGCGGTCGGCCTGGGCGGAAGGCCTCGGCCAGTCGCTGACCGTCCTGGCCTGTGCCGGCGCAGCGTTGGCCAGCGCCGTACTGGCCGCCCCGCTGGCTCTTAGCGGCGCGGTCGAACCGGCAACGGTCGCCGTCGTCGTGCTCGTGCAACTCGCTTTGGTGGACCCCTACGCGGCCATCACAACGGGCGTGCGGCAGTTCCCGGCGCTGCGCGCCGTGTTGCGGCGCATCAGCGAGGCAGGAGTCCTGGACGCGGGGGCTGACAGCGGACCGGAAGGCGGCGAAGTCGCCGACGGCGGGCTGGTTCCTAGGGCGGCACGGCCCGACGGGGAGCCCGGGATCGAGCTGGTTGACCTCGCCGCCGGGTGGCCTGGCGGCGGCAACGTCTTTACCGGGCTCACGGCCGCGGCCGGCCCGGGACGCTGGCTTGCAGTCACTGGCGCATCCGGATCAGGCAAGTCCACGCTGCTCGCTGTGACCCTGGGTTTCCTCCCGGCAACCAGTGGCCACCTGTTTTTGACCGGCCGCGCGGCCTGGTGCCCGCAGGAGGCCCATCTGTTCGACTCCACCATCCGGGGCAACCTTCTGTTGGCGCGGCCAGGGGCGGCTGTGGAGACAGAGTCCGGCCGCGGCAACACGTCTGGAGATGCCGTGCGGGGCCGAGATGCCGCGCGGGGCCGGGAAGCCGCCGCGCCCTCAGGAGGCGCCGCGGCCGCCGGCGGCGGAGCGCCAGCCGGAAGTGACGAGCAGATGCGGGCTGCGCTCGACGCCGTGGGGCTCGGCCCGGTGCTGGCCCGGCTTGAGGACGGCCTGGACACCCGGATCGGACCGGGCGGGGCGTTCCTCAGCGGCGGGGAGCGCCAGCGCCTGGCCGTCGCACGGACGCTCATGACCGGGGCCGATGTCATCCTGCTCGATGAACCGACGGCGCACCTCGACGCGGAGGCCGGACGGCTCATGCTGGCCGAGTTGCGGGACGGCCTGAAGGACCGCACGGTGGTCCTCGTAACGCACAACCCGGACGATATCGACGTCGCTGATATCCGTCTGGACCTCGACGCCGCGGCTGCCCTTGGCACGAATCCGGCTGCGGCGGCGGTGCTGGCGCGGGGGTAGGGTGCCCGTTAGCCTGTTGCGATGAACCGACAAGGCGATACCCTGCCCCCGCTCGATTCCCGGCTGGTTTGGCGGGCGGCAGAACAGCAGGACCTCGATGAGTGGGCCGGACTGATCGCCCGGACCGCCGCCGTGGAGCAGCCCGTCTGGTTCGAGCGCCGCGCCGATCTGGAGCAGATCCTGGAGTCGAAGAACAACCCGGTGGCGGCGAACACCATCCTCGGGTTCGATGCGCAGGGCATTGCCCGGGCGTACGCCAGGGTCACCAAGAACCGCGACGGGGATAAGGCGACAGGGTCCGGTTGCGTGGATCCCGCGTGGCAGGGGAGTGGAATCGGCATCGGGCTGTTGGGCTGGATGGAACAGCGGACCAGGGAGCGCTTCGCGGAGGATGCTGCAGCGGCAGGCGGCGTGGCGGAGGCCGGAGCGGTGGAGCCGCATCCGAGGCTGCGGCTCTACATGGAGGAGAAACATCAACACCAGGCGGCTTTGTTCGCGGGCTCCGGCTACAGCATTGTCCGCTACTACAACGAGATGCACCGGCCACTGAACCAGGCGTTGCCCGAGGGTGTCCTAGACCCCGGACTGGAGCTCGTGACCTTCGGGCCGGCGCTCCACGAGCCCGTGCGGCTGGCGCACAATGACGCATTTCGGGACCACTGGGGCAGCGAGCCCCGGGACGAAGAGGGATGGGGTTTTGTGGTGAACGATCCGCAGGCCCGGCCGGACCTCAGCGGCGTCGTGCTTGAGCGTTCCACGGGAACGGTGGCGGGCTACCAGCTGGCCACCTACGACGCCGAGGGCGCCTTGGCCCGTGGCTACCGCGAGGGGTACACAGAACTGCTGGGAGTGCGGCGGGATTTCCGCGGCCGTGGCATCGCGCAGGTCCTCCTGGCGGATGCCATGCGCCGCTTTGCCGCCGCCGGAATGGACGTGGCCTCCTTGGACGTCGATTCAGAAAACCCCACCGGAGCCCTCGCGCTGTACATCAAGATGGGCTATTCGGCAGTCAACCGCAGCATGGCGTGGGACAAGGATCTGTAATCGGCCGTGGGTTAGGGGGCGTCCGCTCGGGGGACTGCACCTGGGGCCGCTAGCTAGCGGACCGGGGGATGAAGGACTGCAGGCTACCGGGCTGCAGGCTACCGGGCCGGGAGCCTGCAGTCGACGCGCTAACCGTCGAGGGGCTAACCGTCCACATCGTGGAGGTGATGGACGACGTCGTGCAGGAAGTACTGCGCAAAGGTCAGGACCGTGAATACTGAGCCGTTGCTCCGGGTCCCCTTGCGGTCCCAGTCCTCCTCCGTGACGCGGGCGAAGGACGCAGCAATCTGCTCGCCCTCGGCGGTCAGTTCGGCGCCGACTTCGGCAGGATCGGCGTTGGCGTAGTCCTGTTCGATGGCTGTCCGGTCCTGGTCCCAGTCATCGAACCGGGCGTCGTCTTCGCCCAGCATGAGCGCCAAACGGTGATCGAAGAGTGTGAAGACGTCCCGGACGTGGCAGCCGTACTCGAGAACGGACCAGGTGGCCTCATCGGGCCGCTCCGCCGCGTCCGGCCGGCGGAGGGCGGCGCGCCACCGCGGGAGCATGGTGGTGATGATCCCGGGCACAGTGGCCGGGGTCGCAACGGAGGCATCGAAGCCGCACTCGGGGCAGGGCCGCGACAGGACCCAAGTCCAGTCCTTGGTATCCGGGATGATAGGCATTCCAGCAGTGTAAGTGCATTTGTGCCGTCGGGCATCCCTGTCACGTGCGGCATCTCTAAGCCTTGCAGCCTCCGGGGTAAAGCTCGGAAGAATCGCGACCCACTCGCGGGGTTGGAATTTGGGTTCGCGCTAAGAATGTCAGACCCCCGGAGGAGACTGGTGTCATGGAAGCCGTCAGGGATTTCATTCCTCTCGGGGACGACGGGCAGGGCACGGATCGGTGCACCGGTCGCGCTGGAGGCTGCGGCGCGGATCCCGGCACGGACCGCGGCGCAGGCGGCGGCATGGACCTGGCCCGGCGGTCGGGTGTGGGTGTTGCCCTGGCCGCGTTGGAGGCTGTGGGGGAGACGGCGGTTCAGGATGCGGCGTTGTGGGATTTCCGGACCGCGTCGGACTTCGCCGGGGCTGTGGAGGAGCTTTCGCGCCGGGTGGAGTTTTTACAGCTGGTGGCGGCCGGTGCGGTGGACCGGACCAGGACGCAGGCCTCCCCGGCAACCGGGGCGGGGGCCGGCTCGTCGTGGACGACGGGCTGGCGCGACGACGCCCCCGGAACCGCGGCCGCCAGTGGCGCACCCTCCGGCACGTCGTGGACGACGGGCTGGCGCGACGACGCCCCCGGAATCTCTGCGGCTGAGGCGTCGCCCGGTTCCGCGGCTTCGCCCGACGCGCTGACCGGGGAGGGTGTGCCGTGGGATGCGGCCGGTGACGCGGCGGTGGTCGATGACGGGTATCGGAACACGGCGGAGTTCCTGCGGGCGCGGCTGCGGATCAGCGCCCCGGAGGCTAAGCGCCGGCTGTCCCTCGCCGGGGGTGTGCTGCCGCGCCGGGGACTCACCGGCCAGCCCGTCCCGGCCGTGCACGCGGAACTCGGTGCGGCGGTCGCGGCCGGGCAGGTCGCATCCCGGGCCGCGACGATCATCACGGCGGCGCTGGAGAAAGTCCGGCACGCCTGTGACGCCGGGACCCTGGCGCGGATGGAGCACGCCCTGACCCGCACGGCCGCGGAAAACGACGCGGACTTCCTGGCCCGGGTGGCCCGGGGCTGGGCCGGCGCGCTGGATCAGGACGGCGCCGAGCCCTCCGAGGAACTGCTGCGCGGGGGTGTCAGATTGTTTGTGTAGGAGGGCTGTAGTCGCTGATTGATTGGAGAATCATTGTGGCTATGACTGAACCCCGTGAAGTGCTCCCGGAGGAGCT
>NZ_BAAAQB010000016.1:0-2071 GCF_039531445.1 Arthrobacter humicola
TCGATGTTGCAGATGGCCAGCCAGAGCAGTTTCACGGCGGCCAGGTCGTTCGGGAAGTGCCCGCGGTTCTTGGTGACCTTGCGCAGCTGGTAGTTCAGCGACTCGATGGCGTTGGTCGTGTAGATGATCCGCCGGACCGGTGTCGGGAAGGCCAGGAACGGGATGAACTTCTCCCAGCCGCTGCGCCAGGTCCGCACCGTTGCCGGGTATTTCCGGCCGAGCTCGGAGGCTTCGAAGTCATCCAGTGCGTCCTGGGCGGCGTCGGCTGTCGGGGCGGTGTAAACGGGCCGCAGGGCCGCGGCGACCTTCTTGCGGTCCTGGTAGCCGATGAAGCGCATCGAGGCGCGGATCAGGTGCACCACGCAGACTCCCGCTGTCAACCTATGGGCTCATTTCGGTGTCGTCTTCGGGGCAGGCGGCATCGTCCGTGGACCGGCGGGCTCCACGGAATAGCGGTGTCAGGGGGCTGCGTTAGGCCATGCTGGCTTCGGGGTCCATGGCCCGGGCTGTGATCTTTGCCGGGTTCAGATTCTGCGCCTGGTGGAGTGCCTCGCGGCGGTGGGGATGACGGGAGATGTCGTATGCGGTGTTGTCCTGCCAGCATCTCCAGAGGATCCGCACCCAACGGGCGGCGATGCCGCGCAGTGCGCGGTGGTGTCCCTGGCCGGCGGCGCGGGCGGTTTCATACAGGGCCCCGGTCCAGTGCGGGTCGTCACGGACGGCGACGAAGGCCCACCAGTCGATGGCGTGGCGCATTCTTTTGTTGGCGGCGTAGCGGAACCTCACCTGCCGGGTCCGGCCGGAGGCGCGGGTGACCGGTGCCAGACCGGTCTCGGCGAGCAGGGCTGCTGCCGACGGGAACCGTGTGCGGTCCTCGCCCATGCCGGCCATGAGTGCGGCCGCGCCGATGTCGCCGATGCCGGGGAAACTTGTGAAGACAGCGGTATCGGGGTGCGCCTGGAGCAGCCGGGAGAGTTCCAGGTTCAGCAGCCCGATGTGCCCGTTGAGCATTCTTAGCTGGGCGGCAAACAGCTTCGCAGTGAGGGCTTTGCCTTCATTGGTGCCGCTGCTGCCGGCGAGCATGTGGGGCCGGATCCTTTCCATAAGAATCTCCGGGTCAGTGCGTCCGGAATAGTGCTGGCGTGCGCAGAACAGCGCCATGGTCCTGACCGTCAGCCGCCGGACTTGTTCCGGGGCAGGGTATTGCTCGATGAATGCCAGGGAGATGTCGCGGTCCAGGCTGGAGAACAGGTGCAGCACGGCAGGGTTGTAGGACTCCATGACGGCCCGGAGCCGGTTCTCGGTGTTGCGCTGGGTGATGATCAGTCGTTCCCGGTCGCGGCTCAGTGCCCTGATCCGCGCCAGCAGGGTGGACGGGGTGGACAGCGGGCGCCAGTGGGCGTGTTCATGGCGCAGGGTGTCGGCCAGGACGAACGCGTCGAATGCGTCAGACTTTTTCGTGGCCAGCCGGTAGCGTTCCCGGGCCCTGGCCGAGATTTTTGGGGAAACGCAGTAGATCTCGATCTCGAGCTGCTGCAGCTGCTCCACCAGCAGCCCTTCCGAGCGTTCGATGGCGATCCTTATGTGACCGGGATGTTTGGTTATGGCCTCCCGGAGCTGCCCGAGGCCGGCGACGGTGTGCTGGAACCGTTTCTGAAGGATGGTTTTACCGTCCGCGTCAATGAGGCAGAGTTGGTGGAACGATCCGCCCCAGTCGATACCGGCGAATATATCTGACGGTGCGGCATCTTCGTGATGAGCCATAGTCGGTGGCCTTTCCTACGGACACACCACCTGTGGTTCACCGGTTGCGTGGGCGTCCCGCGCCAGAACCTTATCTCGGCGATCACCACTTCGGGTGTCGCGGCTCCCGCTGGCTGGTTCACGGTCTGCCGCCGCCGCGGGGGAACGGGTCTGCATGGGGTCCTCGAAGGATGCGTGTCTGCATGGGTTCTCCCTGCGACGGTGCAGGTGGCCGGCGGGACCGTCCCGCCGTCACTATTGTGAACAGATAAGGTCTGGACCATGGCGGCCGGCCAGGTCGCGGCGATGGCCTCGGGGAAGCCGGTGA
>NZ_BAAAQB010000017.1:0-1074 GCF_039531445.1 Arthrobacter humicola
GGCAAAGTCATATGGTCGCTGCAACGCTCTGATTGATGGAGCGTTTGATGGTCAATGTGTTTTCCCTGGATGCGCGTACTGAGTTCTTTGATCTGGTGTGTGGCGGGATGTCGATTCTGGCTGCGGCCCGGCGTGTCGGCGCCACGCATGGGACCGGGAGGAACTGGTGGGCCCAGTCTGGCCACATGATGACTGTGGACATGGGGCCCGTTGGGGGTCTTTCGGATCCGGCGCCCACGGCCGAAGGGCCGGAGGGCCGGGCACTGAATCTGGCTGAGCGGGGGATGATCCAGATGGGCCTGCGCAGCGGACTCAGTTACGCCAGGATCGGTGAGGTGATCGGCCGGGACAGGTCCGTGGTCTGGCGGGAGGCGAAACGGAACACCGGCGCGGACGGGGTGTATTACGCCTCGGTCGCCCATACGAAGGCGCATCAGGCCAGGCGCCGGCCGAAGGCGTTGAAGCTGGTCGGGGACGAGGCGCTCTGCCGGCTGATCGGGGTGTGGATGGATGACGGGTGGAGCCCGAAACTGATCTCGGCGATGTTGGCCTTCTACTTCCCCGACGATCAGACTATGCAGGTGAGCCACGAAACGATCTACCAGGCCTTATATGTTCAATCCCGCGGAAGTCTGCGGGCAGATCTGGCGGAGAAGCTCAGCCTGAAGCGGAAGCAGCGCGTTCCCCACGCCGGGGACCGGCACAAGAACAGCCCCTACAAGGAGGCGTTCAAGATCAGTGAGCGCCCGGCCGAGGTCCAGGACCGGGCGGTCCCGGGCCACTGGGAGGGCGACCTCATCATCGGCTGCGACGGGACCGCGATCGGCACTCTCGTGGAACGCTCGACGAGGTTCACGATCCTCCTCCACCTTCCCGGGGACCACACCGCTGACACCGTCGCTGCGGCGATGATCCGGGAGATGGGAAAGCTCCCGGATCATCTGCGCCGGTCGATCACCTGGGACCGCGGCACGGAACTCGCCGCGTACGCCCGGATCCAGACCGCACTGGACACCACGCTCTACTTCTGCGACCCGCACTCGCCCTGGCAGCGCGGGTCCAATGAGAACACCA
>NZ_BAAAQB010000018.1:0-1252 GCF_039531445.1 Arthrobacter humicola
CACACCAGATCAAAGAACTCAGTACGCGCATCCAGGGAAAACACATTGACCATCAAACGCTCCATCAATCAGAGCGTTGCAGCGACCATATGACTTTGCCGACGTTTTGGCAACCATAAGTGATAGCGCAACGGGGGGCTGTGGATAACGCCGGCAGCATCACGCCTTTGCGGCAACAATGGTCCGCATGCGACCTGCCGAGCCATTGCCCTCCCATTTGTCGGATGCCCCGTTCACGGTGCATGAGGCGAGAGCTGCAAACCTGAGCCGGTCCCGGCTCCGTGCATCCGACGTCGCCCCGGCCGGGCGGTTGATCTATCTGCCGGCCGGCTGGGACTTTGAGATCCGAAGCCTGGCACGCGCACTCTCGGCGGCGACGCCGGGCGGCTGGATCTCACATCTGACCGCTGCAGTGATCCACGGGCTGTGGCTTCCGGCTTGGTTGTGCGGAAGCCGGGAATTGCATCTCAGCAAGCCCAAAGCGCTGCCACCGGTCCGGCGGGAGGGCGTCGTGGGGCACACCGTCCTCGCCTTCCCGGACGAGGTCACGGTGCTGGACGGTATCCGCATTTCGACCCCGGCCCGCACTTGGCTGGACCTTGCCCGCGTCCTGCCGTTGGAAGCCCTCGTGGCAGTGGGCGATCAGCTCGTGCGTCAGCCGCGCCCGGGTCTGGAGATCCGCACCGAACCGTGGGCAACGCGCGAGGAACTGCGGTCGATGCTCAAGCATCATCCGAAGTTCCAGGGGATCGTGAAGGCCCGCCAGGCGGCCGAGCTGATCCGTGCCGGTGCCGACTCCGCACCGGAGACGTTCTTGCGGCTGGCGCTCACCGCGGCCGGACTCCCGGAACCGGAGTTGCAGCTGCGGCTTGTCCCGGAGGACCCGTACTCACCCGCCGCGGACATGGGCTACCGCAAACAGCGCATAGCCATCCAGTACGACGGCGCCCACCACCGCACGCGCGAACAGCAAACCCGGGACTACCGCCGCGACGAAGTCTTCCTTGCCGCTGGATGGCGGTACTTCAAGTTGAACGCCGACGATCTGGCCAACGACTTTCGGGGCGCGGTGCGCAAGGTACGGATCGCCCTTGGCACCGGTTCTGCCCGCTAAACACCCGTTGCTCTATCACTTATGGCTGCCTCGCCGCTGGCAAAGTCATATGGTCGCTGCAACGCTCTGATTGATGGAGCGTTTGATGGTCAATGTGTTTTCCCTGGATGCGCGTACTGAGTTCTTTGATCTGGTGTG
>NZ_BAAAQB010000019.1:0-91734 GCF_039531445.1 Arthrobacter humicola
CCCCGACCCACCCTGAACCTGGAGACCCCAGCCAACCGGCTGAACCAGCTGCTGCACGCAGCCTAAACCCCGGCGTTGCTCCAACCAGTTGACTTTGCCGTCGAAATGGCCGCCATAAGTGATAGCGCAACAAGAGGGGAAGGGCGGCCGCGGCGCTCGCGGTCAGCCGGCCTGCCAGGACACGGGAAGATGCTTTACCCCATAGACAATCGTGCTTTCCATCCGCTCCAGCTGCGCACCGGGGTCCACTGCCAGCCCGGGCAACCGGGAGAGCACGGCCTGCAGCGCGACCTTGGCCTCGAGCCGGGCCAGGGGAGCCCCGAGGCAGAAGTGGATGCCCTGCCCGAAGGCGAGGTGACGGTTGGGTGAGCGGCCGACGTCGAACACATCGGGATCCGGGAACTGCTCCCCGTCGCGGTTCGCCGAACCGATCCAGGCCACGAGGGGCGACCCCGCAGGAATCGACCGGTCGCGCAGCGTCGTGTCCACGGCCGAGATCCGGTACATGGACTGTACGGGGGAGCGGTAGCGCAGCACCTCTTCGATCGCCTGCGGGAGCAGGGCCGGGTCGGCGACAAGGCGCTCCGCCGTGCCCGGCGATTCGGCGAAGCACAGTACGGCATTGCCGATCAGGTTGGTGGTGGTCTCGTTGCCCGCGACGAGCAGCAGGGCGCAGAATCCGAGCAGCTCGATGACGCTGAGTTTCTGCCCGTCGATCTCGGCCGCGAGGAGCGCGCTGATCAAATCACTGCCCGGCTGGCGGCGCCGCTCCTCGATCATACCCATGAAGTACTCCGCCATTTCCCGGTGGGTATCGGGGTGGCCGGACTCGTCGGCGCCCGGGGCTTGGCTCACGATCATGTCAGACCACTGCTTAAACCGGTCCCGGTCCGCGGCCGGGATGCCCATGAGCTCCGCGATCACGATCACCGGGAGTGGATAGGCCAGCTGATCGATCAGGTCCGTGCTGCCCGTGGCAACGACCGGATCCAGTAACTCGTGCGTGAGTGCCAAGATGCGCGGTGCGAGTGCTTCCACCGACCGCGGCGTGAACGCCTGCGTCACGAGGGAACGCAGCTGGCGGTGTCTGGGCGGATCCGTATTGATCAGGCTGGCCGCGAACAGTTGCCCTGTTTCGGTTGGATTGTCCCCGCCCATTCGGGAAGAAAACGTGGCGTGCTCGGACAGAACGCGCTGCACGTCGTCATAGCCGAAGACGTGCCAGGCACCGGTCTCCTCATCCTGGAAGACGGGGTCGCTGCGCCGCATGGCTTCGTACTGGGGAAACGGGTTCAACGGCTCCAGAGCCGGAAAATGCACCATGGCTGGCCTTCCTGATGAGGCGGGCGGCCGATGCGTCGTGGGGCAGAGCTAAGAGCTGTGAACGCGATGGACCAACCGCATCGGACCAAGGCTCCAACGGGGCGGGCCGCATGGCCCCGTCAGGACCCACCCTAGTACCGCCCGGCATGCGGCGCACAGGAAATCACCGGCAATTACAGGCATTCACGGTAAATCCTGTCGCCTCGGCCACCCGTCAGCGCCGGCGCCTGGCCCGGCCGCCTAACGAAGGGGCAGGGGCTGCCGACAGTACGGAGGAGAACACCCTTCCCCTCACAGAGCAGAATCGGCCCATGATCGTCGTCACACGCCTCAACGGAACGCGCTTCGCGGTCAATCCGGACCTCATCGAACGCATCCACGAGAGCCCGGATACGCATTTGGTGACGCTCGACGGCGCCGCCTACGTGGTCCTGGAAAGCCTCGCGGAAGTGGTCGAACTCATCGCCGACTACCGGGCTTACATCCTGAGTAAGGCCCGGGACTTCCCGGCCATCACCGGTTATCCGCTGAGCCTGGTCCGGACTGTTGAGCCGGATGACGACACAGACGACACCGACGGAGCCGGAACCACGGCGCCCGTGAAACCCAGAAAGTAACCATGGATCCCGCAACAGTCATCGGACTGCTCCTCGCCTTTGGCTCAGTTATCGCCATGGTGTCCCTTGAAGGCGCCAGCCTGTCGGCACTGCTTCTCCCGGCCCCCATGATCCTGGTCTTCGGTGCCACGCTCGCCGTCGGGATCGCCGGCAACACCCTCAAAGACGTCGTCCAGGCGTTCAAAGCCCTGCCCAAAATGTTCCAAGGCAAGACGGCGAAGCCGCAGGAAAGCATCGACCAGATGGTCCGCTTCGCCGAAAAGGCCCGCAGCGAGGGCCTGTTGTCCCTGGAGGAAGAAGCGGCCAGCGTCAAAGATGCCTTCCTCGCCCGTGCACTCCAGAACATCGCCGACGGCACCGACGCCGAGGACCTCCGGATGCTGATGGAGGACGAGATCGATTCGAAGTCCCGCAGCGACCACGCCAACGCCAAATTCTTCGCCAGCCTCGGTGGCTATGCCCCGACTGTGGGCATCATCGGCACCGTGGTGTCCCTGACCCACGTCCTGGAAAACCTCTCCACCCCGGACCACCTGGGCCCGATGATCGCGGCAGCCTTCGTCGCCACCCTGTGGGGCCTGCTCTCGGCCAACTTCATCTGGCTTCCCTTCAGCGCCCGGATGAGCCGGCTTTCGGAACTGGACATCGAACGGATGACGCTGCTCATGGAAGGCATGCTGTCGGTCCAGTCCGGCGCCCAGCCGCTGCTGCTCGCCGAACGGCTCCGTGCCATGGTCCCGGAGCACCAGCTCAAAAGCACGGCTCGGGGCGGCAAGAAGAGTGACAGCGACAAACCCGGCAAGATGGACCAGGCCGCGTGAGCCCCAGGCGGCGCGGACGCAAGAAGCCGGAAGAACACCACGTCGACGAACGCTGGATGGCGTCCTACATGGACATGGTCACCGTGCTGATGTGCATGTTCATCGTCCTCTTCGCGATGTCCACCGTCGATGCCAACAAGTTCGAAAAGCTCCGCAACTCCCTGGCCACGGGCTTCGGCGCGGTTGCGTCGCAGACAGTGGACACGGCGTCGGGCACCGTGGTGCCGCCGGAACTCGTGGACAAGAACCTCGAGGCGTTCGCCGCCGTGAAGGGCGCGGCAACGGCGTCGCCCGAGAACATGGCCGAGGCGATCAAGGAAGTGGACCGGCTCAAGGCGCTGCAGGCGAAAATGCAGGCCGGCCTGGCAGCGGCCGGGCTGAGCGAAAACGTCGAGTTCCAGATCGACCAACGCGGCCTGACGGTCAAGCTCGTCGGGTCACAGGCCTTCTTCGAGCCCGACCGGCCCGAACTCACGTCCCGGGCCACCCGGGTCCTGCAGATCATCTCCCCGGTCCTGAAGCCGGCCGGGATGGAAATCATGGTCGAGGGGCATGCCGCGAACGGCATTACGGCCTACCCGTCCACCTGGGAACTGTCCTCGGCGCGTGCCGTCAACGTCCTGCGTTACATGGTGGACGACGGCGGCATTGCCCCCGCGACCATCGGCGCCGTCGCCTTCGGCTCGGCCCGCCAGGTCAACGACGATTCCACCCCGGAGCTCATGGAGCGGAACCGCCGGGTGGACATCGTGGTCATTTCGGACAAGCCCGACGTCGTCCGCGCCCTCATTCCGGAAGCGTTGAAGCTGAGCGAGAAATAGGCTGTCCCTTGCTTACAGCGGATTGCACCGTATTGCCTAGGGCATACTGCTTACGCCGGCGGATCCCTTGCCGATAGTGGCAACCGTGAGTGTTCTGGATGAGCGGGAAGTGGCACGGGAGCGGACCGTCAGCGTCTATGACTTCCGCCGTCCCGCGACGCTCGCGCGCGAACACAGCCGCGTGCTGGAGCTCGCCTTCGAAACCTTCGCCCGCCAGTGGGGAACCCAGTTGACCGCCAAGGTCCGGGTCAAGTCCGTGGTGCGCCTCGAAGACGTGAGCATGCTCAGCTACGACGAATACGCCGCCTCGCTGCCCGCCGTCACGGCCATGGTCCTGTGCACCGTGGAGGCCCAGGATTCCAAGCTGGTGGTGCAGTTCCCCGGCCCGGCTGCCCTCGGCTGGGTCAACCGCATGCTCGGCGCCTCGAATGATTCGCCCATGCCGGACCGGAAATTTACCCAGATCGAGCAGGCCTTGATCAAGGGCCTCATGGACGAGGCCCTCGAAGACCTCGGCTACTCGCTGGGCCCGCTGCTCAGCGAGACCGTCCGGGTGGACACCATCCAGTACAACTCCCAGTTCGCCCAGGCCGCCGCGCCGAGCGAACTGATGATCGTCGCCTCCTTCACCATGAGTGTCGGCGACGTCAACGCCCCCGCCACCCTGGCCGTGCCGGCCGCCATCCTGCTGGGACGGCTCAAGAAGGTCAACCCCACCGACAACCGCGGCGACGCCGCAGCGCGCATCAGCGCCCAGCTGGAGCAGGTGCCGGTGGAATTGTCGGTGCGGCTTTCGACGTCGTTCGTCACCCCCGGCCAGGTCCTGGGCCTCGCCGTCGGCGACGTCCTGACCCTGCCCCACCTGGAAAACCGGCCCTTTGACCTCACCCTGGACGGAACCCGGCTGGCCACCGCCGCACCGGCCCGCAACGGCTCCCGTGCGGCCGCAGTCATTGTCACAATCGAGGAGAACCAACGATGAGCATCACCCTGACCAAGCACGAATTGTCGGCGGAGCGGCTCGTCGAGGAACTGCCCAGCCCGGTGGCCCTGAAAGTCGTTGCCCTGGTGCCCGCCCGCGCCGCTGCGGCCTACGCCCGCCAGGCGGTCACGGCGACCTTCGTCGGGGCGGTCACCGCCGACCTCGCGCTCATGCTCAGCGACCGCACCTTCCTTGACGAGGCGGCCGGCGCCGGGACCCAGCTGGGACACGTCTCCGTGACCGATGTGCTGCGCCCGGCCATGGAAAGCGCCAGCTCCGTCTTCGGGGCCGGCGTCCTGTCCGACCTGCGCGAATCCGATGTCTCCGGGCTCCTCTCGGACCCCGACACGGCTGTCTTTGAACTGTCCGACGGCAGCAACGCCGCGGCCTGGTTTGCTGTCCGGCTCCGAGAACACGGCAACAGCCAGGACCGCGCCGGGGACGTCTTTGCCGGCGGGGACACGGCGGCCGGCCGGCTCGGCCGCATCAACAACATCGAGATGGCCTTGACCGTGGAGATCGGCCGCACCCGGATGTCCGTCCGCGACGTGCTCTCCCTGGAACCGGGCAAGATCATCGAACTGGACCGCTCCGCCGGAGCCCCCGCGGACATCCTGCTCAACGGCCGCCTGATCGCGCACGGCGAAGTAGTGGTCCTGGACCAGGACTACGCAGTGCGGATCACCCGCATCCTCGACGTCGCCGAGGGACTCAGCTGAATGGACGCACTGATCCTCGGGCTACGGGTAGTCGTGGCCCTGGGCGCGGTGCTTGGCCTCATGTGGTTCCTGCAGCGCCGGTTGGGCAAGGGCACCGGGCGGCGCCGGGCTGACCGCGCCCTGACCATCGTCAGCCGGCAGAGCCTCGGACAGAAAGCCTCCGTAGTGGTGGTCGACGCCGCCGGGCAGCGCTTCCTGCTGGGCGTCACCGAACACGCCGTGAACGTCCTGCACACGGGGGACATCCCGCCCGAACCCGAAGACGTTCCGGTCCCCGGCATCAGCCGCGGCTTCGGGGATTTCGCCCGCATCCTCGCCGACGCCCGGCCGCTCGCCGGCGACCACTTCAGCAGCCAGCCGGGCCGCCCGGCCGCGGACGGCCACAACGGACTGCTCGCTGACGGACTGCTCGCTGACGGCCCGGTGGTTGACGGCCCGTTCGTTGAGAACGCCGACGGCGGCCCGGACCTGCCGCCGTCGCGACGCAGTTCCCTGCACCGGAACCCGCACACCCGCGGCCCCGCCGGCCGTGGCAGTGCTGCCGGCGCCCCGGCCCATCCGCCCCTGCACGGGTCCATCCTTGCCGGCTCCACGTGGAAGCAGGCCGCCGCCGCTCTCAGGAGCGGACGCCGCAATTGATCCGCCCCCTCACCACCGGCACGACCCGCCTGCGTCCCGCCCGCACTGGACCCTTCCGCCTCCTGGCCCTGGGGCTCGCCGCCGTGCTGTTTGCGGTCCTTCTGCTGTGGCTGAACGCCTCCACCGGCCACGCAGCACCCATCGACCCGGCCCCGCCGGTGGCGCCGACCGATCCGGCCACTCCCGGAACCGGTAACGTCAACATCCAGATCAACGGGGTGGACGGCAAACCCTCCACCGCGGTCCTGACCCTGATCGGGATCACGCTGCTGGCCGTTGCGCCCTCGCTGCTGCTAATGATGACGTCGTTCACCAAGATCTTCGTGGTCCTGGCGATGACCCGCAACGCGCTTTCCCTGCCGTCCATCCCGCCCAATCAGGTGTTGGCGGGGCTGGCACTGTTCCTGTCGATCTTCGTGATGTGGCCCGTCATCAACGAGATGAACACCGCCGGCATCCAGCCGTACCTCAACGGCACCCTGGACTTCAACGGTGCGGTCAGCGCCGCGTCGGGTCCGCTGCAGCACTTCATGCTCGCTCACACGAGGGAAGAGGACATTGCCCTGATGTCCCGCGCCGCCGGGGCCGAGAACCCGGCATCCCCTGAGGCCGTCCCGCTGCAGACCCTCATTCCGGCGTTCATGATCTCCGAGCTTCGTGCCGCATTCATCATCGGCTTCGTCATCTTCATCCCGTTCCTCGTGATCGACCTCGTGGTGTCCGCGGCCCTGATGTCCATGGGCATGATGATGCTGCCGCCGGTCATGATCTCGCTGCCCTTCAAGATCCTGCTCTTCGTCCTCGTGGACGGCTGGGGCCTGATCATCACCGCGCTCGTGCAAAGCTATGCGGGCAGCGGATGAACGCCAACGCCGTCCTGGACATCTGCCTCCAGGCCATGATCGTGGCCGCCAAGCTCGCCGCACCCGTGCTGGTCACGGCGCTGGTGGTGGGCCTGGCCATCTCGCTGCTGCAGTCCATCACACAGCTGCAGGAAGCCACCCTGTCCTTCGTGCCGAAGGCCGCCGCCGTGGCCGTGGCCCTGATCGTCTGCGGACACTGGATGATTTCGGAGATGGTTACGTTCACGAACGACCTCTTCGCGAAGATTCCGTCCCTGCTCGGAGGCCTGTGAGGTGGGCATCCCCATCGACCCGAGTTGGCTGGAAGTCCTCCTGCTGGCCACGGTCCGGATGACCGCCTTCCTGATCGTGGCACCGCCGTTCTCGCACCAGGCGTTTCCGGGGCGCGTGAAGGCCATGCTGGGACTGGGCCTGGGGCTGGCAGTGACCCAGCGCCTGGCGGGCGGTTACACGCCCCGGGATACCGCCGGCTTCCTCACCGGAGTGGTCCTGGAGCTCGTCACGGGCTTTGCCCTGGGATTCCTGGTCCTGGTGATCTTCTCCGCCATCCAGTCCGCCGGCAGCCTGATCGACCTCGCCAGCGGTTTCCAGATGGCCCAGGCCTTCGACCCCCAAATGATGGTCAACGGCGCCCAGTTCACCCGCCTCCTGCAGATGGCGGCGCTGGCCCTGCTATTCGCCTCCGACGGCTACCAGTTGGTCATCACGGGCCTCACCGGCAGTTTCGCGGCCCTGCCCCTGGCCGGGGGAATAGACCTGACACAGCCCGTCCAAGCCATCATCGCGGCAGTATCCGGCATGTTCCTGGCCGCCGTGCAGATCGCCGGGCCCCTGCTGGTGGTCCTGTTCCTCGCCGACGTCGGACTCGGCCTCCTGACCCGCGTTGCACCGGCGCTGAACGCGTTCTCGCTGGGCTTCCCGCTCAAGATCCTCCTGACCCTCATGCTGGCCGGCTTCATGTTCCTGGCCCTGCCGCGGATCGTTTCCAGCCTCGCCGGACAGGCGGCCAAAGCTGTGCTGGGGGTGGGCTGATGGCGGATTCACAGGAGAAAACCGAGCAAGCCACCGACAAACGGATGAGGGAGGTCCGCTCCAAGGGCCAGCTCTCCCGCTCGCAGGACCTCACCGCCTGGGTAGGCGTGGGTGCGGCCGCCCTCATGCTGCCCAGCACTGTGGAGCGGGGCGCCAACGCCGCCGCGGACCGGCTCTTCAGCATCCGCGGCGTCATCTCGGCACCCGACCCCGGCAAAGCCGTCCAGGCGCTGGAGGACGGTTTTGCGTCCATCGCCGGCATTGTCGGGCCCCTGCTGGTCGTCGTGTTCCTGGCCGTCCTAGCCGCCTCCGCCCTGCAGGGCGGCGTCCACCTGAAGAAATTCCGGTTCGAATTCGAGCACTTCAACCTGCTCAGCGGGGTCAAGCGGCTTTTCGGCGCCCAGGCGGTGTGGGGCGGCATCAAAGCGCTGCTGAAGGCAAGCGTGGTGGGGCTGGTGCTGTACATGGTGGTGCAGGGGCTCGTCCCGGTGCTGCTGACCGCGGGAGGACTCCCCGTGGCTGGTGTTACCGCGGCAGCGGCCGGCGGCATCGCCTCCCTGGTCCAGTTCGCTGTGGCCGCCGGCATCGTGCTGGCCGCGGCGGACTTCTTCGTCGTCATGCGGCGCAACCGCAAGAAGACCCGGATGTCCAAGAAGGAAGTCCAGGACGAGAACAAGAACAGCGAGGGCGACCCGCTGATCCGGTCCCAGCGCAGGGCCCGCCAGATGGCCATGAGCCGGAACCGCATGATCGCCGCGATCGGTGATGCCGACGTCGTCCTGGTCAACCCCACGCACGTGGCCGTGGCCCTCAAGTATGAGCCCGGCAAGTCAGCCCCCCGAGTGGTGGCCAAGGGCGCCGGCCACGTGGCCGCCAGGATCAGGGCAGAAGCCGAGCAGAAGAACGTGCCCATGGTCCAGGACATCCCGCTGGCCAGGGCCCTCCACGGAGCCTGTGAGCTGGGCGATGAGATCCCGGTGGACTTCTACCGGGCGGTGGCCGGCGTCCTCGCGTTCGTCATGGCGCTCAAGGCCCGGGGCGCCGCCGCCGGGATGCACCGCATGAGCCGCCCGGCCGCCATTGTGGGAGGCGCTGTATGAGGCACCGCATGAGGCAACGGCAGATGAAGCGCCGCGGGACAACTTTGGGAATCAGCGTCTGTGAAAGGACCGCACCATGAACAACAGGCTGAACCGGCTGGCGGTGCCAATCGGCATCGTGGGGATCGTGCTGCTGCTGGTGGTTCCCGTGCCCGCGCCCCTGCTCGACTTCCTCATCGTCTGCAACATCCTGCTGGCACTGCTGGTGCTGCTGACCAGCATGTTCGTGAAGAAGCCCCTGGACTTCTCCGTGTTCCCCTCCCTGCTGCTGGTGGCCACGCTGTTCCGGCTGGGCCTGAACGTCGCCTCCACCCGCCTGGTCCTGGGCAACGGGTACGCCGGGCAGGTCATTGAGGCCTTCGGCAAGGTGACGGTCGGCGGTTCCATGATCATCGGCGCGGTGGTGTTCCTGATCCTTGTGGTGATCCAGTTCGTCGTGGTCACCAAGGGCGCCGAGCGCGTGGCCGAGGTGGGCGCGCGCTTCACCCTCGATGCCATGCCCGGCAAGCAGATGGCGATCGACGCCGACCTCAACGCCGGGCTCCTCACCGACACCCAGGCCAGGGAGCGGCGGGCCGAGGTCTCGGCCGAGGCAGACTTCTACGGCGCCATGGACGGCGCCTCGAAGTTCGTCAAGGGCGATGCCATCGCGGGCATCATCATTATCATCATCAACTTCGTCGGCGGCATCGCCATCGGCATGATCCAGCGCGGTCTGGACATCGGCGACGCCCTGAACACCTACGGCCTGCTGACCATGGGAGACGGGCTCGTCACCCAGATCCCGGCCCTGCTCATGGCCGTCTCCACCGGCATGATCGTCACCCGGTCCAACGCCGAGTCGGACATGGGCCGGACCGCGTCCACCCAGCTGCTGCAGTCACCCAACGCGCTCATGATCGCCGGTGTCGCCGCCATGGCCATGGCCCTGATCCCCGGCATGCCGCCCATCCCGTTCATCCTGGTCGGCGCCGCACTGATCCTCGCCTCCCGCCGCACCGCCGCCAGCCAGCAGTTGGCGGAGAGGGCCCGGGAGGCCGAGTCCACCGCGCTGAATTTCCCGGAGATGGACCCCAACGAGAAACTTCTGGAGGACATGCGCATCCACCCCGTGGAGATCCTGCTGGCTCCGGACCTTGTGGACATGGTCTCGGGCGCCTCCGACGACCTCCTGGCCCGGGTCCGCTCCCTCCGGCACAAGATCGCCATGGAACTGGGCCTCGTCATCCCGCCGGTGCGCACCCGGGACAGTGTGGACCTGCCGCCGGCCACCTATTCGATCCGGATCGCGGGCGTGGAAGCCGGGCGCGGCACGGCCCCCAGCGGCCAGATGCTCGCCCTGGGCGACAACCTGGACTCGCTCCCCGGTCCTGCGATGATCGAACCCGTGTTCGGGCTCGCCGGGAAGTGGATTCCGGGGGAGATGCGCCACAACGCCGAAATGACCGGTGCCACCGTGATCGACAGGGTCTCCGTCCTGGTCACCCACCTGTCCTCGATCGTCTCGGCGAACGCGGCCCGGCTGCTGTCCCGCGAGGACGTCCGCGTCCTGACCGAGGGCGTGCGCAAGCAAAGCCCCTCCGCCGTCGACGAACTGACCCCCGCCCTGCTCTCCCTCGCCGAGCTGCAACGCGTCCTCCAGGGGCTCCTGGACGAGCAGGTGCCCATCAACGACCTCGCCCGGATCTACGAGGCCCTCACGCTGCGCGCCAAGATCTCCACGGACCCGGAATCGCTCGTCGAAGCCGCCCGGCAGGCCCTCGGCCCCGCCCTCACGGCAAAGTTCATGGACGGTCCGGTACTCAACGTCATCATGATCGACCCCGTCCTGGAGCAGCACATGCTCGAGGACATGCGGCCCGCGGAAGGCGGCAGCCAGATCGTCATGGGGCAGGACAGGCTCGACGCCGTGCTGCGGTCCGTGAGCTCCGCCGTCGACGCCGCGGCCGCCGCCAACCGCCAGGCCGTGCTCGTGTGCGCCCCGGCGCTCCGGCCGGCCATCCACCGCCTCGTGGGGGCACAGCCGGGGTCGGTTCCGGTGCTGTCCTACCGCGAGGTGACCTCTGCCAACGTCCGGATCGAGACAGTAGGAGTCGTGCGCCATGCCGAACCGCTATCGGCTTAAGGGAGCCTCGCTCGAGGAGATCCGCCGCAAGGCGGAGCAGCAGTACGGGCCGGCCGCCCGGATCGTGTCCGCCGAACGGGTCAGTAGTCCCGGAATCGTCGGGCTCTTCGCCCAGGACCGCTACGAGGCCATGGTTGAGGTCCTGCCCAAGCATGAAGTCGTCACCGGCGAAGTGGTGCCCGACGCCGACATCCTCGCCGGGGCCGACGCAGACCCCGCCGCCAGCCCCGCCATTGGCACCGCCGCCGGCGGGACCCGCGCGACGGCCTCCGCGGGGAAGCTTCCCGATGCCGGGAAGTTCGACGCCGGCGCTGCCGCCGGCGCCAAGGCCGGGGCGGCTCCGTCCGCGTCCCCCGCCGGGGAGCCGGGCGGGCCGCCCGAGGCCCGGCCCGCCGTCGGACCGGCCCATCACCTTCACGGATCCGCCATCGCCGCACTGCTGGAAGAGGCAGACGCTGCTGAACTGAGCTTGCACCGGCCCGCAGCTGCAGGGGTTTCCACCGAGTCGCGGGACTTCGCCGAGATCCTGGAGCAGCTCGGCGCCGGACTGCGCGCCCCGGCGGAACCGGTGGCCGGTCCCGCGGGGCGTGCCGCCGGAACCCCCGCAGGTCCGCTTTCCGCCCCCGGAACTCCGGCAACCCAAGCTCCCGCCGTTCACGGTTCCATCGTTCACCCGCCTGCCGTTCCGGCGTCTGAAGCCGGGATCCCTGCCGTTAAGGTGGCTGCCGCCCGCGACGCCGGGCGCCCCGAGACGCCGCTGGCGGCGGTCCCGGTCCCGCTGAGCGGCGTCGGCGACCTCGTGGCCCTGGTCGGGCTGGGGGACGACGCCATGGATGCCGCCCTGGCGATGTCCATGGCCGCCGGCGGTGCCGATGTGCGGACCGCCGGCGACCTCTCCGCCTACGGCCACCTGCACGTTGACGGCCGCCAAGGCGCCACGGCCGCGCGCGCGCACGCTGTGGTCACGGAGCGCACCGTCCTGGTGGCGTTCGGAATCGGCAGGGCCCGGAACACCCTGGCCCGGGTGCAGTCCGTGGCCGCGCTCTCGGCCGACCAGATCTGGGTGGTGGTCGACGCAGGGCGCAAGCATGAGGACACCGCGCGCTGGGTCGGTGTACTCGCGGCCCAGCTCAACCTGACCGCCGTGGCGGTGGTCGGCGCCTCGGAGACCGGGACCCCGGAAAGCGTCAACGCCCTGGGACTGCCCGTGGGCTGGATCGACGCGCGCCCGGCCGGCCCTGATGTGACATGGCAGAACCGGCGGGAATCGTCCGGCGGTCCCCGCGGCGAAGGGTAGATTGAGAGGATGCTGGTACTTACACGCAAGCCGGGCGAACAGATCATGATCGGCGACGGCATCGTCATCACGGTTCTGGAAGGCCGCGGTGACGGTGTTCGCATAGGCATTGAGGCGCCCCGGGGCGTGCCGATCCAGCGCCGGGAAGTCATTGAGGCCATCGCGGCGGCAAACCTCGCCGCGGCGGAAGCCGGACCGGATACTGAAGACGCGCTGCGCGGTCTCATGCCGCCGGCCGCCGCCCCCGCTACGGACTGAGCCGGCTCCGGATCAGTCCCGTTCCATGCCCAGGTATTGTGCCAGGAGGGGCTGGGACGTGCGCCGCACCACGGCCAGGGACCGCTCCAGGTTCCCCGCCGTAGTGAGCTGATCCAGAAGCCCGGCCGTGCCCGCCGGGCCGGGACGTCCCCGCAGCGGGAGGGCCCGCAGCGCCTGTTCGTTCACGCGGGCGGCCTCGCCGAGCCGGGCCAGGAGTCCACGCAGGGCGTCCAGATGCTCTCCCAGGATCTCGGGCCAGGGCCCGGCGGGTGCGGCCGAAATCAGTTCCACGAGCGTTGTCTGTGCCGGCAGGCCCCATTCGGCCGCCACAGCCGCAGATTCGACGCTGCGGGCCAGGGCTTCGAAGCGCAGACGGTCCAGCACGGTTTCGACCTCGGACGCCATGAAGTTCAGCCACTCCAGATTCCCGGCGTCGACGTGCAGCCGCTGCGTTTCCAGCCTGAACAGGAGCAGCTCCAGCTGTCGCCGCTCCTGCCACAGTGCTGCGGAGAGATCACTTGCGCTCATGGGCCCCATTCCCTTGCCGCCGCCTGAACCAGAGCTGAAACAGGCGATCGCGCGGTTACCGCATTTTTGGCCAAGCTTTTTCCTGAGGGTACACGCAGATCGCGGATCAAGTGATAGGTTTCCACCATGGGTGCTGCACCCCACTATCGAACGCTGACTCCTATGGGGGGAGTGCCGGTCCGTTCTTGGGTGCGGCTCTCGGCGTTTTAAGGGTCTACGACCCTTCGGATCCGGTCTCATGGGGGGACACAGTAGTGAATCGCGTGGAACGCAACGAGATGGTCACGCAGCACCTTCCGCTGGTGGGGTATCTCGTCTCAGATTTGTGCTCAAAGGCGTCACACCTTTCTCGCGATGACTTGGCCTCAGCCGGCGCTATTGCCCTGATCACCTCGGCCGATTCGTTCGATCCGGACCTCGGTGTGCCCTTCGGCGCGTTTGCGCGACGGCGCATCCTTGGCGCTTTCGCGGACGAGATGCGGGCCAGTGACTGGGCCACCCGCTCCGCCCGCCGGCGGATCAAAGAAACCATGTCCGTGCAGGAAACGCTGGCGTCCGCGCTGGGCCGCACTCCGACGGTGGACGAAATCGCGTCCGCACTGGGTGTCCAGCAAAGCGTGGTGGAGGCCGCGCTGGCCGATGCGTCCCGCACGCTGACGCCCCTCGATGAGGCCGTGGTGGACACCCTCGCCGCTGAATCCCTCTCACCCGAGCACTCCGTGCTGGCGGACGAACGGCTCCAGTACCTCCGGGCCGCCGTGAAGTCCCTGCCCGAACGGATGCGCTACGTTGTCGAGGAAATCTACTTCCGTGACCGGACGGTCAAAGACCTCGCCGCGGAACTCGGATCCACGCACGCCGCAGTATCCCAGCAGCGGTCCGAGGCCATCCGGCTAATGCGCGACGGACTGACGGCCCACTACGCCGACGACCCCGAACAGGCCTTCGAACCACAGTCCAGGATTACCCCCCGACGCCGCAACGATTACCTCAGCCAGCTCTCCGAGGCCACTTCGGGAGGCATCACCCGGGCCATTTTTCCGCAGGGCCCGGTCCTCAACGAGGCTGTCTGAGCGGGCCCTTCACGGTTAGTCAGCCTACTTAGTAAGCTGATTGAGAAATTCCTCCCGGAACCATCGCGGCGCGGCGATGCCCTGCGGTAGCGTCGAAGATACCGGCCGGAGCGCCACCAGATGGCGCACGAGGCCTTCACTGCACCGGTTCTATCGAGGAGGACGCATGAAAGCATCACCCACACTGACGAACAACCTGCAGGCGGTTCTGGTGGACCTGATTGAACTGCATGTCCAGGGTAAGCAGGCGCACTGGAACATCGTGGGAACCAACTTCCGGGACCTCCACCTTCAGCTTGATGAAATCATCGACGCCGCCCGGGGATTCGCCGACGACCTCGCCGAGCGCATGCGCGCCCTCCACGCCCTGCCGGACGGCCGCAGCTCCACGGTTTCCAAATCCACCGCACTCGCGGAGTTCCCCGCGGGCCTGATCAACACCAAGGACGCCATCGAACGGATTGTCGCGGCCCTGGAAGCGGCCGTCGGCACAATGCGCAAGGTGCACGATGAAGTGGACGAGGAAGACCCCACCACCGCAGACCTCCTGCATGAGTTCATTGCGAAGTTTGAACAGTACGCCTGGATGGTCAATGCGGAAACCATGAAGGCCACCGCCAGCGTGACCACACCTGAAAGCAAGTAGGGGTCGGCTCCCACCGCCCGCCCTTCCCTAAAACACAGTGTCCGGCGTCGGGTTGTCCCGGCGCCGGCCGTTGCGTTTAAGCGCCCTCTTGACTTCCTTCCGGACCGGCGAATACTTAAGGATGTGCTTAACAATTCAGCGGGCCGCGGGCTCAGTGAGCGGGAGCTCGACGGCGTCTTCCACGCGCTCGCCGACTCCACCCGCCGCGCGATCGTGGTCCGGCTCTGCGACGGGCCGGCTTCGGTCTCGCAGCTGGCCGCGCCGTTCGGGATGAGCCTGCCCGCCGTTGTGCAGCACCTGCAGGTCCTGGAAGCCAGCGGCCTGATCCGCAGCGAAAAGATCGGCAGGGTCCGCAGCTGCAGCATCGACCCTGTCACGGTCCGGCGCGCAGAGGGCTGGCTGGGTCAGCGCCGGACGCCCGGGGAGCGCCGCCTCGACCGGCTGGAGCAATCCCAGCCTCCACACTGAGCAATGAGGAGTCCGTCATGAGTGTCCCCGTTACGCACGCGAGTTTTTCCCTGGAGCGCCGGCTGAACGCACCGCCGTCGCGCGTCTTTGCCGCGTTTGCCGACCATGCCAGCAAGAAGAAGTGGTTTGGCGGTCCGCCGGAGTGGTACCAGGGCGAATCCAGCCTCGACTTCCGGGAGGGCGGCCGCGAGACCGACGTCGGAGGTCCGGTGGGCAGCTGGGTTTCGACCATGCATGCCATCTACCACGACATCGTCGAGAACGAGCGGATCGTTTACAGCTACGAAATGCTGCTTGATGGACGACGCATGTCCGTCTCGCTCAGTACGGTCGAACTCGAGCCCGACGGCGGCGGCACCCTGCTGACCTTGACCGAGCAGGGCGCCTTCTTCACCGGGTCCCCGGAAAGTGACGGGGCTCAGGTCGCCGGGCGCAAGGAAGGCACGGGCGAGCTCCTTGACGCCCTGCAGAAGTACGTCGACGGCAACTGAGCCTGCTACTTGGCCTTCGGCACCGTACGGAGCACGATCGCGGCCAGGACGCAGGCCCCGGACATCAGGACCAGTGCGATGGCGGCCGTGATGTGGACGCCGGAGTCGAAGGCAGTACGCGCGGCCGACGTCACGGATTCCGCCAGGGGAGCGGGGAGCATCCCGGCGAGCTCCACCGCGCCGGCGAGGGTTTCGCCGGCCTGGCTCGTCGCTCCGGCCGGCGCGAGCTCGGACACACCCGCGGGGAGCCGGAGGTTGCCCTGGTACGAGGCCGTGAGGATGGAACCGAGGATCGCGGTGCCCAGCAGGGACCCCACCTCATAGCCGGTCTCGGAGATCGCGGCGGCGGCCCCCGACTTGTCGGCCGGCGCGGCGCCCAGGATCAGGTCGTTGGAGATGGTCTCCGCGGCACCCACTCCCAGGCAGAGGACCATCAGGGCGGCCAGGAGCAGTGACGGCCCGTGGCTGTGGTCGCCGAACGCCACCATGAAATAGCCCGCCGCGCTCAGCAGCAGGCCGCCGGCCACGACGAAACCGGGCCGGACCTTCCGCACCAGCGGGACCACCAGCAGGCCGGCAACGACGGTGGCGATGAGGGCCGGGACCATGGCGACGCCCGAGGCCGAGGGGGACTGGCCCTCCAGCAGTTGCAGGTGCTGGGCCAGGAAGAGAATGAAGCCGTTGAAGGAGAACAGCGCCAGGACGTTGGCGATGATGGCCGTGCTGAAGATCCGGTTGCCAAAGAGGCTAACGTCGAGCATCGGCGCGGTACTGTGGCCCGTCGCGCGGGCTGTGCTGTGGCCTTCGGCCAGGTTGCGCTGGCGCCGGATAAAGACATAGCCCATCAACAGGCCGACGCCGATGCTCGCGAAGGCCTCCGGTGCCGGCCCGTGCGTGGCGAGCGCCTTGATCCCATAGACCACGGGCACCATGACCAGCAGGGACAAAATGATGCTGGGCGCGTCCACGCGGCCGGGCTTCGGATCTCGGGATTCCGGGATCAGCCCCGGCCCGAGCAGCAGCAGCGGCAGGATGATCGGCACCGCGACCAGCAGGACGGCGCCCCACCAGAAGTGTTCCACGAGCCAGCCGCCGGCAATCGGGCCGAGGGCGGCACCGCCGGAGAAGCCCGCGGCCCAAATGGCCACCGCCAGGCGGCGCCGGTTGGGCTGGGGAAAGATGTTGCGGATCAAGGAGAGCGTAGAGGGCATGAGCATGGCGCCGAAGAGGCCCAGCCCCGCGCGGCCGGCGATCAGCCATTCGGCGCTCGGGGCGAACGCCGTCGCGGCCGAAACCGCGGCAAAACCCGCACTGCCCACGAACAACAGCCTGCGGCGGCCGATCCTGTCGCCCAGGCTGCCCATCGCGACGAGCAGCCCGGCCAGGACCAGGGGGTAGGCGTCGATGATCCAGAGCAGCTGGACGCCGGAGGCGGACAGGCTGCGGGCGATGGCCGGCAGGGCGAAGGTCAGGGCGGTGTTGTCCACGGCCACGAGCAGAACGGGGAACATCAGCAGGGCCAGCGCCACCCAGTCACGCCAGGGTGCCTGGGGCCGGGTGGCCGCCGGGTTGCTGGTGGCTGTGGTAGTCGATGTGATGCTCATAAGTCTTAACTATACCGTCTGGACGGTACAGTTAAGAAATGCGGGGCCGGACGGGCATGATGGGAAGCATGCCCAGAAAACCCGTGGCCCGCGAGGCCGTCCTCGACGCCTTTGAATCCCTGCTCATCGAAGTGGGCGAACGCGCCGCGACGCTGGACGCCGTCGCCCGGCGGGCCGGCGTCTCCAAGGGCGGCCTGCTCTACCACTTCCCGACCAAGGAGGCGATGATCTCGGTCCTGCTCGAACGGCTGGACCGGCACCTGGCCGCGGATGTCGCCGCCATGGCTGCGGCTCCGGAAGGCGCGGCGGCGTACTTCATCAAGTCCTCGGTATGGGCGGACACGCCCATGGACCGGGTTTTCGTGGCGGCCACCCGGCTCGCCGAGGTGGCGCACGAGGAAACCCAGCGCCGCTTCGCCGCAGGCCAGGCGAGCTGGCTGGAACTGCTGGCGGCCGACGTCGGGCCCGCCATGGCGAAGGCGGTCCTGTACATGGGGGACGGGCTGTACTTCAACGCCATGCTCGGACGGGGGCCCGCCGGTCCGCCCGCTGAAATCGAGGCAGACGTCGAGGGCCTCCTGGCCGCCGTCGAGAAGCTGCGCCGCTGAGGCCCTGAACTGCTCGCGCTGCGACCTCCGAGTCCGCCGAAGTCGCCGGAAGTGTGCGAGTTCGCTCGAACGTTACGGCGACCCGGCACGTTTCCGGCGAATTCGCGGTGCCGTCGCTCCTCGTAACGTGGGGCCGAAGGCGGGCGGGAGTTTGCGGACGCGCGCCCGGCATAGGACAATGATTGTTGTGACTGTTGTCACCCCCGATTGAACACCCAATTGAATACGCCTTTGATCTGCGGCGGGAGAGTCCTGCAAGTAGGTACAAGCAGGCGCCGTAGGAGCAAATCCTCCCCAGGAATCTCTCAGGCCCACGTACCGCCGCGGCAAGGCACCTCTGGAAAGTGGCAGGCTGTCCTCGACACGCTGTGCTCACCGACGGTGCAAGCGAAGCCCTCTTATATGCACGGCTGCGCGGAAACTCTCAGGTCCAATACAGAGCGGGGAGGAACCCGAATCAATGTGGCGTACCCAGCGCCGCCTGAGTTATGGAGTTCCTTGTGACTGTTACCCCAGCCTCCACGTCCTTCGTCGACCGGCACATCGGTGCCCGTCGCCAGTCCGACGTCGACGCCATGCTGAAGGCTGTCGGCTACGACACCGTCGACGCCCTGGTGGACACCGCCGTTCCGAAAGACATCCGCCAGGACTCCGACCTCGCTCTCGGCGCGGCCCTGAGCGAAGTGGAAGTCCTCGCCGAGCTGCGCAAGCTGGCCGGCAAGAACAAGACGGCCGTGCAGATGATCGGGCAGGGCTATTACGACACCGTGACCCCGGCCGTGATCCGCCGCAACATCCTCGAGGCCCCGGCCTGGTACACCGCGTACACGCCCTACCAGCCGGAAATTTCCCAGGGCCGGCTCGAGGCGCTGCTGAACTTCCAGACCATGGTCCAGGACCTCGTCGGCCTGCCGATCGCCAACGCCTCGTTGCTGGACGAAGCCACCGCCGTCGCCGAGGCCGTGCTGATGATGCGCCGCGCCAACAAGAACAAGGAAGCGCACGACGGAAAGACCGTCCTCGACGCCGACTGCCTCCCGCAGACCATCGCGATCGTCAAGGGCCGCGCCGAAGCCCTCGGCTTCGAGGTCGAGGTCGCCGATCTGTCCAAGGGCCTGCCAGAAGGCGTCATCAACGGCGTCGTCCTGCAGCAGCCGGGCGTCTCCGGCCGGGTGTTCGACCACAGCGCCGTGATCGCCGAGGCCAAGGAGCGCGGCGCGCTCGTCACGGTCGCCGCCGACCTCCTCTCCCTGACCCTCATCACGTCCCCGGGCGAGCAGGGCGCGGACATCGCCGTCGGCTCCGCCCAGCGCTTCGGCGTGCCGCTGTTCTTCGGCGGTCCGCACGCTGCCTACATGGCCGTCCAGAAGGGCCTCGAGCGCTCCATGCCCGGCCGCCTCGTGGGTGTCTCCAAGGACAACGCCGGCGTCCCCGCCTACCGTCTGGCCCTGCAGACCCGCGAGCAGCACATCCGCCGCGAGAAGGCCACCTCCAACATCTGCACCGCTCAGGCGCTGCTGGCGATCGTGTCCTCCTTCTACGCCGTCTACCACGGCCCCGACGGACTGAAGGCCATCGCGCAGACCGTCCACGGGCACGCCAAGACCATCGCCGCTTCCCTGAAGGCCGCGGGCCTGGACGTGCTGCACACCTCCTTCTTCGACACCATCACCGTCTCCGTGCCCGGCAAGGCCGCGGAAATCATCGCGGCCGCCGACGCCAAGGGCATTAACCTGCGCGCCATCGACGCCGACACTGTCGGCATCTCCGCCGATGAAGCCACGACGGCGGGCATCGTCGCCGACGTCGTCGCCGCCTTCGGGGCCACCGTGGTGGATTCCGTAGATGGCTTCGTCCTGGACGCCGCCGTCGAGCGGACCTCCGACTACCTCCAGCACCCGGTGTTCAACACCCACCGCTCCGAGACCCAGCTGCTGCGCTACATCCGCCGCCTCTCAGACCGCGACCTCGCGCTGGACCGCACGATGATCCCGCTGGGTTCCTGCACCATGAAGCTGAACGCCACGGCCGAGATGGAAGCGATTTCCTGGCCGGAATTCGCCTCCATTCACCCCTTCGCCCCGGAATCCCAGACCGCCGGCTGGCGCGAACTCATCGAGGACCTCGAAGCCCAGCTGACCGAGATCACCGGTTACGACCAGGTCTCCATCCAGCCCAACGCCGGATCCCAGGGCGAGCTCGCCGGCCTGCTGGCCATCCGCGGCTACCACCTCTCCCGCGGCGACGCCCAGCGCAACATCTGCCTCATCCCGGCCTCGGCGCACGGCACCAACGCCGCCTCGGCCGTGCTGGCCGGCATGAAGGTCGTTGTCGTGGCCACCGCCTCCGACGGCACGATCGACCACGCGGACCTGCAGGCCAAGATCGAACTGCACAAGGACGCGCTCTCCGCGATCATGATCACCTACCCCTCCACCCACGGGGTGTACGACGCCGACGTCCGCGAGGTCTGCGACGCCATCCACGCCGCTGGCGGCCAGGTCTACATCGACGGCGCCAACCTCAACGCCCTCGTCGGGCTGGCCCAGCCGGGTATGTTCGGCGGCGACGTCTCGCACCTGAACCTGCACAAGACCTTCTGCATCCCGCACGGCGGCGGCGGCCCCGGCGTCGGCCCGGTCGCGGCCAAGGCACACTTGGCACCCTTCATGCCGGGCAACGCTGCGGACCCGGCCAACGGCGCCGACGGCACCCCGATCTCCGCCTCCCGCTACGGCTCGGCCGGCGTGCTGCCGATCTCCTGGGCCTATGTGAAGCTCATGGGCGGCCAGGGCCTCACCGAAGCCACCAAGTCGGCCCTCCTGGCAGCGAACTACATCGCGGCCCGCCTGAACGACTCCTTCCCGGTGCTCTACACCGGCGAAGGCGGCCTGGTTGCCCACGAGTGCATCCTGGACCTGCGCGAACTCACGGCCAAGACCGGCGTGACCGCCGAGGACGTCGCCAAGCGCCTCATCGACTACGGCTTCCACGCCCCCACCCTGGCGTTCCCGGTGGCCGGCACCCTGATGGTGGAGCCGACCGAATCCGAGGACCTCGGCGAGATCGACCGTTTCATCACGGCCATGGTCGCCATCCGCGCCGAAATCGACCAGGTGGCCCACGGTGACTTCACCGTGGAGCACAGCCCGCTGCGCAACGCGCCGCACACCGCCGCCGCCGTGATCAGCACCGACTGGACCCGCGAGTACCCGCGCGAGCAGGCCGTCTTCCCGGTCCACACGCTCAAGCAGGACAAGTACTTCCCGCCGGTCGGCCGGATCGACGGCGCCGCGGGCGACCGCCACCTGATCTGCTCCTGCCCACCCCTCGAAGCCTTCGAGGACCACTCCGACGACTCCGCCTCCGCCAACTAAGGACAGCCAACGATGACTGAGAATTACACGGCCCTGTACGAAGAGCACAAGAAGCTCGGCGCCTCCTTCACGGACTTCGGCGGCTGGCAGATGCCCCTGAAGTACAGCTCCGAACTCGCCGAGCACCACGCCGTCCGCAACTCCGCGGGCCTGTTCGACCTCTCCCACATGGGCGAAGTCTGGGTCACCGGCCCGGACGCCGCGGCCTTCCTCGACTACGCCCTGGTCGGCAAGATCTCCGCCATGGCGATCGGCAAGGCCAAGTACTCGCTGATCTGCAACGAGGACGGCGGCATCATCGACGACCTCATCACCTACCGCCGTGGCGAGCAGAAGTTCCTGGTGGTCCCCAACGCGGGTAACGCCAAGGTGGTCGCAGCTGCCATGGCTGAGCGCGCTGCAGGCTTTGAGGTCACCGTCCAGGACGCCTCCGCCGAAACCTCGCTGATCGCCGTGCAGGGTCCCAAAGCGGAGGCCATCCTGCTCCGCCTTGTCCCGGCCGCGCAGCACGAGCTCGTCACCGGCCTGAAGTACTACGCCGCCGTCGAGGTGCCCTTCATGGTCGGCGGCGCCAGCCAGGACCTCCTGCTGGCCCGCACCGGCTACACCGGCGAGGACGGCTTCGAGATCTTCGTGGACAACCACGACGCCGCCGCCCTTTGGCAGGCGCTCATCGCCATCGCCGAGGACGGCGAGCTGACCCCCGCTGGCCTCGCCTCCCGCGACTCCCTGCGGCTCGAGGCCGGCATGCCGCTCTACGGCAACGAACTCTCCCTCGAAGGCGACCCCTTCGCCGCGGGACTGGGCCCCGTCGTCGCGCTGTCCAAGGAAGGCGACTTCATCGGCAAGGCGGCCCTGGCCGCCAGGAAGGAAGCCGGCGCCGGCTCCACCACGGGCCGCAAGCTCGTCGGTCTCAAGGGCCTCGGACGCCGGGCAGGCCGCGGCCACTACCCGGTCCTCAAGGACGGCAACGTGGTCGGCGAGGTCACCTCCGGCCAGCCCTCACCCACTTTGGGCTACCCGGTTGCCATGGCCTACGTCGATGTTGAGTTCACCGAACCCGGCACGGCCTTGGACATCGATCTTCGCGGCAAGACGGAGCCCTTCGAAGTTGTCGCACTGCCGTTCTACAAGCGCCAAAAGTAGCCCGGCTGGGTCGGTCCCGGAGCCGTGTGCCTCACCGGTGCCCGGCTCCGGGGCTGGCTGGCCCCAGTTTTCACGCGTGCTCGCTCGTTCCTCGCTTAGACGCACGCTTTCGAAAACCGCGGCCAGCCAACCCCTCGGGGGCACGTCACCTTTGAGACCACGCCCTGGAACCGGAGCAGCGGAAACAAGCGCCTTCGAACACCAAGGGTGCTGGGGGATGAGCCGCCTACCGGGGGTCGGCTTGTTCCAACGGGTGCCCTGTCAAGCTCGAACATTGGGGGGTGAGCTTGATGACACCCTTAAAGCCAAGAAGCAGCCCGGCCCTAGAAGATTCGAACGGCCACGGTTTCTTCCGAGGAACTGGTGTCCTGTTGAAAACTATTGGCGTCCAGAACTGAACTGAATAGCGGCGGGAGAGGGGATTCCGGAAGCGTGCGTCTAAGGGAGCGACGCGTCCGCCCAGCGGGCGCCTTCGCGACCGAGCACGCGGAGGAATTGCCTCATCCGCCACCCAGCCGACCACGGCCGCCGCGTAACCCAACCACAATTGATTTAGCACCAACGACCACTCCAAGACTTAGGAAAAACACATGGCAAAAGTTGCCCCTGAACTGCAGTACTCCGACGAGCACGAGTGGGTCGCGCGTGAGGCCGGGAATGTCGTGTCCATCGGCATCTCCGCTGTCGCCACCGACGCCCTCGGCGACATTGTCTACGTCGACCTGCCCGAGGTCGGCTCCGCGGTGACCGCCGGAGAGACTTGCGGCGAGGTCGAATCGACCAAGTCCGTCTCGGACCTGTACGCCCCCGTCACGGGCGAGGTCACCGAAATCAACGCCGCCGTCGTCGAGGACCCCGCGCTGATCAACAGCGATCCGTACGGTGCCGGCTGGCTCTTCAAGGTGGCCGCCGACTCGGACGGCCCGCTGCTCTCGGCCCAGGAATACGCCTCCAAGAACGGCGGCGAACTGTGAGCGCGGAAGGGGCTGTAGGAACAGAGACTCTGGCGTTTGAGCAGGTCGTCTCGCCGAGCCTGGACGCGGACCTGTCCGCCCTGGACCCGGAGATCGCCGCGAAGATCGACGACGAGCTCACCCGCCAGCGCGAGGGCCTGGAGATGATCGCCTCGGAGAACCACACCGCCAGGGCCGTCATGCAGGCGCAGGGCTCGGTGTTGACCAACAAGTACGCCGAGGGCTACCCGGGCAAGCGCTACTACGGCGGCTGCGAGCACGTTGACGTGATCGAACAGCTCGCGATCGACCGGGTCAAGGCCCTGTTCGGCGCCGAGTACGCCAACGTCCAGCCGCACTCCGGCGCGCAGGCCAACGCCTCCGTGATGCACGCCCTGATCCGTCCGGGCGACACCATCATGGGCCTGAACCTGGCCCACGGCGGGCACCTGACCCACGGCATGAAGATCAACTTCTCCGGCCGGCTCTACAACGTCATCCCGTACCAGGTCCGCGAGGATGACCACCGGATCGACATGGCCGAGGTCGAACGCCTGGCCCAGGAGCACAAGCCGCAGCTGATCGTTGCCGGCTGGTCCGCGTACGCCCGCCAGCTCGACTTCGCCGAGTTCCGCCGGATCGCCGACTCCGTGGGCGCCTACCTCATGGTGGACATGGCCCACTTTGCCGGCCTCGTGGCGGCCGGGCTGCACCCGAGCCCGGTCCCGCACGCCCACGTCACGACGTCCACCACGCACAAGACCCTCGCCGGTCCGCGCGGCGGCATCATCCTCACCAACGACGCCGACATCGCGAAGAAGATCAACTCCGCCGTGTTCCCCGGCCAGCAGGGCGGCCCGTTGGAGCACGTGATCGCCGGCAAGGCCGTGGCCTTCAAGATCGCCGCGTCCCCGGAGTTCAAAGAACGCCAGGAACGTGTCCTGGCCGGTGCGCGGATCCTCGCCGACCGCCTTGTCCAGCCGGACGTCACCGCCAAGGGGATCAATGTGATCTCCGGCGGCACCGATGTGCACCTGGTCCTCGTGGACCTGCGCAATTGCGAGCTCAACGGGCAGGAAGCCGAGGACCGCCTCGCGGCCATCGACATCACCGTCAACCGCAACGCCGTCCCGTTCGACCCGCGCCCGCCGATGGTCACCTCGGGGCTGCGGATCGGCACCCCGGCGCTGGCCACCCGCGGCTTTGGCGAAGCGGCCTTCACCGAGGTCGCCGACATCATCGCCGAGGCCCTGACCGCCGACGCCGGCGCGGACCTGTCCGGTCTGCGCGACCGGGTGGAGGCCCTCGCCGCCGCCCACCCGCTGTACCCCTCGGTTGATAACCTCGCCTAGGCGACGTATCACTGAAGTAGACACGACGCCGGGCGGGCCGCGGCCACAAGCCGCCGCCCGGCGTCGTGCATCCGGCGGTACTGCCGCCTACCGGCGGCCGCGCCGCCTTCCGGCAAGACCCTCTGCCGGGCCACAGCAAGACCTAGTTAGGAACCGACAATGGCTGTTGGAGTCTTTGACCTCTTTTCCATCGGAATAGGGCCATCCAGCTCGCACACCGTGGGCCCCATGCGGGCCGCCGCCGTCTTCGCCGAAGAACTCAAGGCTTCCGGCGACCTGGACAAGGTGGCGTCCGTGCGCGTTGACCTCTATGGCTCGCTTGCCGCCACGGGCCACGGCCACGGCACGATGACCGCCATCCTGCTCGGGCTTGAGGGCTTCCACCCCGAACTGATCCTCCCCGAGGAAGTGGAAGGCCGGCTCGCCACGATCGCGGAGACCGGCATCCTGCAACTGGCCGGAGCTGTTTCCCTGCCGTACGGCGTGAAGGACATGGTCCTGCGGCCGCTCACCATCCTGCCCCGGCACACCAACGGGATGACGTTCACCGTCTCGGACGCCGACGGCGAGGTCCTCCACAGCGCCACGTTCTTCTCCGTGGGCGGCGGCTTCATCGTCCGCGAGGGCGAGGAAGACGCGGCCCTGAAGGAACTCGACGAATCGAAGAAGGAACTTCCCCTGCCGTTCCGGACGGCCGCGGAACTGCTGGGCCGCTGCCAGTCCAAGGGCCTCTCGATCGGTGAGATCATGTTCGTCAACGAGCGCGCCTCGCGCACCGAGGAGGAGATCCGCGAGGGGCTCCTGCACATCTACTCGGTGATGGAGGGCTGCGTCGAGGTCAGCCTCAAGCGCGTCGGGCTGCTGCCCGGCGGCCTTAAGGTCCGGCGTCGGGCCCCCGACTGGCACGAGCGCCTCATGAAGGAGGACAAGGACCGGGACCCGAAGTACTGGCAGGAATGGGTCAACCTGATCGCGCTGGCCGTGAACGAGGAAAACGCCTCGGGCGGCCGTGTGGTCACCGCCCCCACCAACGGCGCCGCGGGCATCATCCCGGCCGTGCTTTACTACGCGCTGCACTTCGCACCCGGCATGGATAAGGCTACCCAGGCCGACCGCGACGACGTCGTGGTCAAGTTCCTGCTGACCGCGGCCGCCGTCGGCGTGCTGTACAAGGAACAGGCCTCGATCTCCGGCGCGGAGGTTGGCTGTCAGGGCGAGGTGGGCTCGGCGTCGTCGATGGCCGCCGCCGGCCTGGCCGAAGTCATGGGCGGCACGCCCCAGCAGGTGGAAAACGCCGCGGAAATCGCGATGGAGCACAACCTTGGCCTGACCTGTGATCCGATCGGCGGCCTCGTCCAGATCCCCTGCATCGAACGCAACGCGATCGCCGCGGCGAAGGCCATCAACGCCGCCAAGATGGCCCTGTGGGGCGACGGCTCGCACCGGGTCTCCCTCGACGAGGTCATCGTGACCATGCGCGAGACCGGCAAGGACATGAGCTCCAAGTACAAGGAAACCGCGATGGGCGGCCTCGCCGTGAACGTCGTGGAGTGCTAGAGGGCTAGCCGGCGCCCGCCGGGGCCACTTGCGGCGGGCGCTAGTTGTGCAGGGCCGCCCACAGATTCAGCGAGGACGCGAACACGATCCAGGACAGGTAGGGCAGCATCAGCAGCCCTGCCGTCCGGCTGATGGGCCCGAAGAGCACCACGGTCACGGCCACCGCGACGGCGAGTGCCACGATGATCCCGAACGCGATCCACAGCGCCGGCGTCCCGAGCACCGGGTACAGGGCAAAGAAGGCCGGGGTCCACAACAAGTTCAGTACCAGTTGGAGCCCGTAGGCGGTGAGCGCCGTCCTGGACCCTTCGGCGTGTTTGCGCCAGACCAGCCACGCCGCGACGGCCATGGCGGTGTACAGGAGCGTCCAGACCGGGCCGAAGACCCAGTTGGGCGGGGACCATGGCGCCTTGTCCGCCGTGGCGTACCAGCCGTTGACGTGGTTGGCCGTGGCCAGGCCGCCCAGGGCCGCAACGAGCGCCGACGCGCCGAGGAACACGAACAGTGCGATCACCTGGGAGCCGCTTCCGGCGCCTCGTGAGCGTCCGCCGGGCGCCCCGGGACGGCCTTCCAGCGGTTGTTGCTGAGCCTGCATGAGACCAGCGTAACCGTCTTGTCCGGACCGGCGGCAGGGTGCGGACCGATAGACTTGGGGCTGCATGTCCGCATGCCGCCGACGCTCGTACCGCAATGATTGGATGCCGCACCCTTGCGTGAATTCACTGCCCGCTTTGCCTCCGCCGAAGAGATTGCCAACTGGGATGCCCACGTCACCGCGAACCCCAACGGCGGCAATCTCCTGCAATCCGAAGCCTTCGCCGAGGTTAAGCAGCACTTTGGCTGGAAACCCCTGCACCTGGTCTACGAGACGGCGGACTACACGAGCTACAACCTGGTCCTGGAGAAGTCCTTCCCGCTGCTCGGAAAGCTGTGGTATCTGATCAAGGGCCCCGACGTGGCGTCTGTCGACGACATCCCCGGGATCACCGCCGCGAACGCGGACTTCGTGAAGCGGGCCAGGCTGGGCGTCTTCGCAATCAAAATCGAGCCGGACATCATCCTCTCCGACGACGCCGCCCGGGTCCTTGAAGGCGCCGGACTCGTCAAGACCCACAACCTGCAGCCGAACGACTCCACGGCGCTTCTTGACATTGCGCCGGAGGAAAACCAGCTGCTGCGCAACCTGCACTCCCGCGGCCGCAATGCCGTGCGCCGGGCCATCCGCGAGGGCGTGGAGGTCCACAACGTCGAACCCACGGATGAGAATTTCCGGGCCATGTATGCCCTGATGACCACCACGGTGGAGGCCAAATCCCAGGTCCGGGTCCGCGAGTATGAGTACTACCGCCAGTTCTGGACCAACTTTCTGAAGCGGGACCAGGGCAGGCTGCTCTTCGTGTACGAGAACGGCGTGCCTTCGGTGGGCGCGTTCGTGATCAACTACGGCCGCAAGGGCACGTACAAGGACGGCGGGTCGCTGCAGAAGCGGGGTCAGTACGGCGACTCGCACCTTGTGCAGTGGACGGCCATCAACCAGCTCAAGGACCTTGGCTGCACCGAGTACGACTTCTGCGGCACCCCGCCGAGCGACAAGCTCAAGGACACGTCGAACCCGTTCCACGGGCTGGGCCTCTTCAAGACGAGCTTCAGCAAGACCGTGACCGACTTCGTCGGCTGCTACGACCAGGTGCTGAGCCCCTTGAAGTACAAGGCCTGGATGACGGCGGGGGAGCGCGTGGCACGCCAGCTCTACACCCGGCGCACGGGCCAGCAGTTCTACTAGGCCATCGGCAAAAACCGTCAAGGACAGTGAGGAGGCCGGAATGAACAAAGAACCCGACGGCCGCCGCAGGCCGCCCACGGACGGCCTGCCCCGGACCGAACCGATGTCGCCCATGCAGGTGCGCCAGAACGTCGCCGCCAAGCGGATGCTGCGCCGGCTGGTCCAAGGTGAAAACCCGCCGACGGCGCCGCTGAGCATCGTGGACCGGCTCGCCGGCAGCCCCTATGCCAACCCCATGATCCAGGTCGGCGGGGTGGACGCCTCGGCCCGCAAGACCATCGACTTCGCCCTCAAACTGGCGGAATCCATGTTCCGGTACGGGGCCGGCGCCCTCGAGGTCGAGACCAGCATCATTGCCATCACCGCCGCGCTCGGGTTGAAGAACATCGAGGTGGACATCACCAACCAGTCGGTGGCCATCAACTATGCCCCGAAGGACCAGACCCCCATCTCCTTGCTGCGCGTCGTGCGGTCCTGGACCAACAACTACGCGGGCCTCTCGCAGGTGCACCAGCTGGTGACGGACATCGTGGCCGGCGGCGTCGGCCGCGAGGAAGCCGTGCGCCGGCTCGAGGACATCACCCGCAGCGCCAAGCCGTTCCCGCGGTGGATGGTCACGGTGGCTTTCGGCGTGTTCTCCGCCGTCTTCGTCGGCGTCCTGGGCGGAGGGCTGGGCGCGTCCATGGTCGCGTTCATCTCCAATATGTTCGTGAGCCTACTGGCCCGCCAGCTGGGCCGCTGGCGTACTCCGGACTTCTTCATCACGGCCTCGTGTTCGTTTCTGGTGACCATCATTGCCCTGCTGTTGTGGCGTTTCGGCAGCCCGGTGGGGATACAGATTGCCCCGGCGATCGTGGTGGTCGGCGGCATCCTGCTGCTCCTGCCCACGGGACGGCTCGTATCCTCGGTGCAGGATGCGATCAACGGCTTCCCCGTCACGGCGGCGGGCCGGTTCCTGTCCACGATGCTGACCTTCGGGGCGCTGGTCGCCGGCATCGCCGTCGGCTTCGTCGTGGGCGACATGACCGGCATGGAACCGATCGACGTCACGGAAACATTCCCGCCCAGGTATGACTTGTGGGTCATCGTGGTCCTGATCGCCATTGCGGTGCTGATGATCGGCATTACGGAACAGACCAGCGTGAAGCTGCTGCTGCCGACGGCGGCCGTGGGGGTGGTGGGCTATCTGGTCCTGATCGGGGGCGACGCCGTGGGCATCGGGTCCCGGTTCGCGCCGGCCCTCGCGGCCGTGGCGATCGGCTTGCTGGCCCGGGTGGTGGCCCTCCGGATGGGTGCTCCCCAGCTGGTCGTGGCCGTCCCCGCGGCCCTGATCCTGCTTCCCGGCCTCACCATATTCCGCTCCATGTATGTATTGACCATCGAGGAATCCGAGATTCTCATTGGCGCCGGGGGGATGCTGAACGCCGGGGCGATCGTGCTCGGCGTCGCTGCGGGGATTGTGCTCGGTGACACCCTGGCACGGCCCCTGACGCGAAGCCTCGCCAGCAACGAGCGGCGCCGGGCCCGCCGCCGCTAGGCGGTCCGGCCAGCGGTGCCTTTGGATCTGGCGCCGTTAGATCCTGTGGCGTCAGATATTCGGCTCAGATCTTGCCTATCGGCAGCTTCTTCTCCGCCTGGAAGTCGTCCTCCACGCGGCCCTTGGCCCAGTAGCCGGAGAGGGAAACCTGGGTCCGCTCCAGCCCGCGCTGCACGTAGAAAACGTTGCGCAGACCCTTCATGTAACCCCGCTCGCCGTGGGCAAAGACCTGGACGCGGCCCTCGGGCCACTCGGCCTCGCGCACGGCCGTGACCAGCAGTTCGCTCTCGCCGGCGGGGACGCCGCTGCGCAGCAGCCAGCGCAGTTCGACGCCGGCAGGCGCCGCGATCGCCTGGATGTCGGCGTCGCTGTCCACCTCGAGGAAGGCGAGGCCGCGGGCGTCCTGGGGCAGCGACTCGATGGCGGCGCCGATGGCCGGGAGCGCCGATTCATCGCCGGCAAAGAGGTGCCACTCCGCCGTCGGGTCCGGGTTGTAGCCGCCGCCTTGGCCCGTGAAAGTGAGGCGGTCACCGGGCTTGGCCGCTGCTGCCCAGGGGCCCGCGAGGCCCTCGTCGCCGTGGATGACAAAGTCGATGGCGAGTTCCTGGGCCGCCGCGTCCACCCAACGGACCGTGTAGGTCCGGGTGAACGGCCACTGGCTGCGCGGCATGGATTCCCGGATGGCCCACAAGTCCAGGGGGTCCGGGTAGTCGATGCCCGGCTGCGGAAACACGATCTTGACGTACCGGTCCACATAGTCGTTGTTGACATACCCGGCGAAGCCCGGGCCGCCGGCGATGATCCGGACCATGTGCGGGGAGAGCTGTTCCCGGCGCAGGACTGTCAGGTCAGTCTGGGGGCGCGAGTTCTTGTTGGCTGTGGTGGCGGCGGGGACGGAGGTCATGCAGCTAAGCCTAACCAAGAACCCCGGCCGGGAACCCCGGCGGGGAGGCCTGTTACGGCAGCGGCGGCAGTTCCCAGTCGACGGTCCCGTTGCCCTGTTCCTGCAGCAGCGTGTTGGTCCGGCTGAACGGCCTGGAACCGAAGAAGCCCCGGGATGCCGAGAGCGGGCTGGGGTGGGCGCTGGCGATCACGGCGGCGGACCCCAGCAGTGGTCTGACGGACTCGGCATCCTTTCCCCACAGGATCACGACGAGGGGAGCCGTGCCCGCGCCGTCCGCGGACACTCGATGCGCGACAGCCCGGATGGCCGCCGCCGTGACGGCTTCCCAGCCCTTGCTCCGGTGGGAACCGGCCGCGCCGGCGCGGACGCTGAGGACCCGGTTGAGGAGCAGCACGCCCTGCTCCGCCCAGCGGCTAAGGTCCCCGTGGACGCGGGGCGGGAAGCCGAGATCGGCCTCAAGTTCCTTGTAGATGTTCGCGAGGCTGCGGGGGATCGGCCGGGTGCCACCCTCGACGGCGAAGGACAGCCCGACGGCGTGCCCCGGCGTCGGATACGGGTCCTGTCCCACGATCAGGACCCGCACGCCGGACAGCGGCTGCCGGAAAGCGCGCAGGAGGTTGGACGGCGACGGGAGGACCTCATGCCCCGCGGCCGCGTCGCTGGCGAGGTAGTGCAGGACGTCCCGCAGCTGTGGCTCCACCGGCGCCAGCGCCTCGGCCCAGTCCTGGGCAACCAGCTCGCTCAGCGGCTGGCGTGCCAGCTCCGCGAAGCTGAGGTTGTCGGCGGCTGCGGGCTCCAGCTCGAACAGGGCATCGGAATCAAACACAGGTCCCATTCTCCCGCACGTCCGCGCGCGCCGCCCGTTCCTGGACCGCGCCCAAATGACAACCCTGTCGTTCGGCCGTAGCATGGGACTGACTTTTTACCGGATCCAGCCAAGGGAGTGTGTCGTGGCCGAAACAGCGCAAGAGCACGTGCTCGCGGGGGATTTTGACGGAATTTCCGAGTCGGGGGACAGCCTGGGGGCGGTGGCGGACGAATCGCCGCTGAGTGCCCGTGACCAGCAGATGCTTGCTTTGGAGCGGCAGTGGTGGAAGTACGCCGGGGCCAAGGAACAGGCCATCCGCGAGCTCTTCGACCTTTCCGCCACGCACTACTACCAGATCCTCAACGCCCTCATCGATACCGAGGAGGCGCTGGCCCACGATCCCATGCTGGTCAAGAGATTGCGTAGACTACGTACATCACGCCAACGTGCCCGCACTGCCCGTCGTCTGGGAACAGATTCGTAAAGTAGCGCCACGCGCAGCCGGATTCGCAGGTCCTGTTGCGCCCGCTTCCGGCCTCGGGCACCCCGTATGAAATCAGCAAGGACGTCGTTTAACCATGACCAAATACGCTCGGGATGAATTTGATCGGGTCCCCGAGACCTCCACCCGGCAGGGTGTCCACCGGACCGTCGCCGAATCGCGCCGCCGGAGCCTGGTTCCCATCCTGGCGGCGGGCTGCATAGCGCTGGCCATCGGCCTGGTGGCCTTCCTGATCCTCCCCAAGCTCGGCTTTTCTGCGGGCCAGGCATCGGCCGTCTCCGCCGGCAGCAGCGCGTCCGCCAGCAGCAGCCCGTCTGCTACGAGCCCGGCGAGCCCCAGTCCCGAGGCGACCAGCACGGCCCCGGCCAGCCCCGAAGCTGCCACGACGGCGCCGGAAGCCTCGCCCTCTGCAACACCGGGGGACACTGCCGCCGGCGTGGACAAGACGCAGCCGGTGACGATCTATAACGGGACCACCACCGCCGGCCTCGCCAGCAGGGTCGGCGGCACCGTCAGTTCCGCCGGCTGGGTCCTGGGCCAGACGGGCAACTGGCCCGGCGTTCCCCAGCAGACGTCGGTGATTTTCTACAGCAGCGTGGACCAGAAGGGCAACGCCGAGGCTCTGGGAACGCTCCTGGGCATCGACACCCTGGTGGAGTCCGCCGAGTTCAACATGCCTCTCGTCGTGGTGATCGGCCCCGGCTTCCAGTAACCCTTTCCGGTTACGCCTCAATAACTATTCACCGGCGGGTCTGCCCGTCACCGGCATTACTGCGGGACGCTGTGGATACAGTGGCTGCGGATTTCTCTTCGCAGTCCGCGGCGCACATCGACGTGGGCCGCACGCAAGCTAGTTGAAAGTGTGGACACCATGGCACTGGGAACCGTCAAATGGTTCAACGCCGAAAAGGGCTACGGCTTTATCACTGTCGACGGGTCCGAGAACGACGTCTTCGTGCACTGGTCCGCGATCATCGGGGAAGGCTACCGCGCCCTGGATGAGGGCCAGCGGGTGGAGCTGGAAATCGGCGAGGGCGAAAAGGGCCCGCAGGCTGAAAGCGTTCGGCCCGCCTAGTGGCACTTCCCGCCCTCACGGACACCCCGCGGGACACCGCCCGGCGTCGCACAGGAGCTTTCCCGTTGGGCCGCGCCCTGGCAGCGGGAACGGTAACGGCCCTGGCACTGTCAGGCTGCCTGGGGCCGGCGGGCAGCGCCCGCGTGGCCAGCGCCGACGCCAGTGGCGACGGTACCCTGCGCATCGGCCTGATCCTGGACAACACCGGGCGGCAGAACTTCCTCAACGCCCCCCAGCTCGCGGCCGCACAGCTTGCCGTCAAGGACATCAACGCCGCCGGCGGCCACAAAGGCAAACCCGTGGAGCTGCTGCCGGAAACCATCAGCACGGACACCGCCGCCCAGGCCAAAGCGCTCGTGGCCGCCAAGGCCGACGTCGTGATCGGTCCCACTGATTCCAGCCGTGCCCCGGCCGCCATCGACGTGCTGTCCAACGCCAAGGTAGCGCTCATTTCGCCGGCCAACTCTGCCAGCGGGCTCAGCAACTACAAGAGCGGCGGCTACTACTTCCGCACCGCGGCGGCCGACGTCGCCCAGGCCTCCGTCCTGGCCAAGCTGGCCAAAGACGGCGGCGCGAAGACCCTGGCCGTCCTGCACGAGGAAGGTGACTACGGCAAGGATGTCGCCGCCGCCGTCGGCAGTGCGGCCAAGCAGTCCGGCATGGACACCGTGGCGGACGCGGAGTTCAAACCGGGCCAGGCGCAACAAGCTGTTGCCGCCGCGAAAGCCGCGAATCCCGACGCCGTGGTCCTGGTCGCGCGCGATGGCGCCCAGGGCGCCATCGCCGAACTGAACAACGCCGGCCTTGCCGGGAAGAAACTCGTCCTCAGCGACGGAGCAGTCAACCAGTACGGCTCCGGGCTGGGCGCACGCGCTCTCGACGGCGCACGCGGGATCCTGCCCGGTGTGTTCCCCTCCGCCGCATTCCAGGCGGACCTCGTGGCGGTAGATCCCGGGCTGAAGGACATGACGTTCGCCGCCGAGACGTACGACGCCGTCATCCTGGCCGCCGTCGCTGCCGCCGCGGCAGAGGACGACGCCGGAACCTCAATCGCGGCGTCCCTCGTCCCCATCTCCGGCGGCGCCGCGGCAGCAGACGGCCAGACCGCCAGCCCGGCCGCTAGCAAGGTGTGCACGAACTACAAGGACTGTGAAGACGCGCTGCGTGCAGGCCAGCGTCCGGACTACGACGGCCAGTCCGGACGGATCAGCTTCGATTCCCACGGGGACATCACTCAGGCGAACTACGTGGTCTACACCTACGGCGAGGACAACATGGCCAAGATGAGCGGCACGGAGACCGCCAGCAGCAACGGCGGCTGATCGCTCATAGCGTATTGGGCCCGCGTGGCGGGCGGTTCGGGCCGGCCACTGCTTGCACTCTCCCCGGGGGAGTGCTAATTATTGAGTTAGCACTCCAGCGCACTGACTGCTAACACGACGCCCGGTCCGCCCGGCTGCGAAGTGAGGCGGCCGGTCCAGGAGCTAAAGAAACACCTTGCTGGGGTGAGATCCCGGACCCAGCGGCATACAGAGGCCGCCGGGTTGGGATCGTCCGTCGCGGGCACCGCAGCGAAGGTTCATTCTTAACGACTGTCCCGAAAGGACTACTGCCGTTATGGCCAAGATCATTGCATTTGATGAAGAGGCACGCCGCGGTCTTGAGCGGGGCCTGAACATCCTCGCCGACGCCGTCAAGGTCACCCTCGGCCCGCGGGGACGCAACGTCGTCCTCGAAAAGAAGTGGGGCGCCCCCACGATCACCAACGATGGTGTTTCCATCGCCAAGGAGATCGAGCTGGACGATCCTTACGAGAAGATCGGCGCCGAGCTGGTCAAGGAAGTTGCCAAGAAGACGGATGACGTCGCTGGCGACGGCACCACCACGGCCACCGTGCTGGCCCAGGCCCTGGTCAAGGAAGGCCTGCGCAACGTCGCGGCCGGCGCTGACCCGCTGTCCCTCAAGCGCGGCATCGAGAAGGCTGTCGAAGCCGTCACCCGCGAGCTCCTGGCCTCCGCCAAGGAAATCGAGACCAAGGAAGAGATCGCCGCCACCGCATCCATCTCTGCTGGCGACAACGAGATCGGCGCCCTGATCGCCGAAGCCCTCGACAAGGTCGGCAAGGAAGGCGTCATCACGGTCGAGGAGTCGAACACGTTCGGCCTCGAGCTGGAGCTCACCGAAGGCATGCGCTTCGACAAGGGCTACATCTCCGCTTACTTCGTCACCGACGCCGAGCGCCAGGAAACGGTCCTTGAGGATCCCTACATCCTGATCGTCAACTCCAAGATCTCCAACGTCAAGGAACTGGTTGCTGTCCTCGAAAAGGTCATGCAGTCCAACAAGCCGCTGCTGATCATTGCCGAAGACATCGAGGGCGAGGCCCTGGCCACCCTGATCGTCAACAAGATCCGCGGCACCTTCAAGTCCGTTGCCGTCAAGGCTCCGGGCTTCGGCGACCGCCGCAAGGCGCAGCTGGCCGACATCGCCATCCTCACCGGTGGCCAGGTCATCTCCGAGGAAGTCGGCCTCAAGCTTGAGACCGCCGGACTCGAACTCCTCGGCAAGGCCCGCAAGGTTGTTGTCACCAAGGACGAGACCACCATCGTTGAGGGTGCAGGCGACGCCGACCAGATCGCCGGCCGCGTGTCCCAGATCCGCGCCGAGATCGAGAACTCGGATTCCGACTACGACCGCGAGAAGCTGCAGGAGCGCCTGGCCAAGCTGGCCGGCGGCGTTGCAGTCATCAAGGCCGGTGCCGCAACCGAGGTCGAGCTCAAGGAACGCAAGCACCGCATTGAGGACGCTGTCCGCAACGCCAAGGCTGCTGTTGAAGAGGGCATCGTCGCCGGCGGTGGCGTTGCCCTGATCCAGGCCGGTGCCAAGGCATTCGCGAACCTGCAGCTCTCCGGTGACGAAGCAACCGGTGCGAACATCGTCCGCGTTGCCATCGACGCCCCGCTGAAGCAGATCGCGTTCAACGCCGGCCTCGAGCCCGGCGTCGTGGTGGACAAGGTCCGCGGCCTGCCCGCAGGCCACGGCCTCAACGCAGCCACTGGCGAGTACGTCGACCTGCTGGCCGCCGGCATCAACGACCCGGTCAAGGTAACCCGCTCTGCCCTGCAGAACGCGGCTTCCATCGCCGGTCTGTTCCTCACCACCGAGGCCGTTGTGGCCGACAAGCCGGAGAAGAACTCCCCGGCTATGGGCGGCGGCGACGACATGGGCGGCATGGGCGGCATGGGCGGTTTCTAACCACCCGGCTTCCAGCCACCTGAACTAATCGTTCAACGACGGCGGTCCCACCTTCGGGTGGGGCCGCCGTCGTCGGTTAAGCACATCCCCGCCCGGACACCCTCCCTCACTTAACGCACTGATCCAGCCGACGCTGCCTCAGGTATCACGGCGATCACGCGACTGCTCTGCCGAGAACGGCCGGTGAGGGAGCGTTGCGTGGTGGGGGAAGGATGTGAGGGGGCGCCGGGTGGTTTGTTGCCGACGTGAGGGGGCGTCGGTGGACGTCGGCGGGGTCTGGCAGGATAGATCAGTGACGATTACAGCAGCGGCCGACGGTTCGGCCTTAGGAAATCCCGGCCCGGCCGGCTGGGCCTGGTACGTGAATGACGACTGCTGGCGCGCCGGCGGATGGCCCCACGGCACCAACAACCAGGGCGAGTTGATGGCGGTGCTGGACCTGTTCCGGGCCACGGCTCACGTGCCCGGCGAAGACCTGCTCATCCTCTGCGACAGCCAGTACGTCATCAACGCCGTGACCAAGTGGATGCCCGGCTGGAAACGCAAGGGCTGGCGCAAGGCGGACGGCAAGCCGGTGCTGAACGTCGACCTCCTCAAGGACATCGACCAGGCCCTCGTCGGCCGCAAGTACACCTTCGAATGGGTGCGGGGCCACGCAGGTCACGAGCTCAACGAAGCGGCAGACGACCGCGCCCGGGCAGCTGCCACGGCGTACCAGCAAGGCGTGGCCGTCCGGCAGGGTCCCGGATTCGGGACAGCGGCAGTCGGGACGCCACCAGCAGCCCACGCGGTCTCCACGACGCCGCAGGCGGCCCCTCAGGCAGCGCAGGCAACGGCGGCCCCGGCGTCCAGGGCGGCGGCCCCGCAGCAGGCCATGCGACCGACCCAGTCCGCGGCTCCCTCCGGCCAACAGCAACTCTTCGGCCCACCAGGCGCCTTCGACGAGCCGGACCTCTTCAGCGAACTCGAAGAAGAACCGGCCGCAGCCTTGGCGGAGACCAGCCCCGAAGCAGTGGTCGAGTCGCTCGAGCGGGAACTGCTCCAACCGGAAACCCGGGCGGACATGGGCCGCACAGCAGTCCTGCTCCACCCCGACTTCACCGAAATCGGCAGCTCCGGACGCATCTGGACCCGCGACGCCATGATGATGGCCCTGGAGGACAACCCGGGCGGACCCGCCGAACTGGAACTGCTGGGCGCGGACCGGCTGGGAGAGAAGACCGTGCTCCTGACGTACCGCAGCCACACGCGCGAGGGATCAGCCCTGCGCAGCTCCCTGTGGGTCCTTGAGGGCGCACAGTGGCGGCTGCGCTTCCACCAGGGCACGCCCGAGGCCTGACCCGCCCCGGGGCGGCCTGACCCGGACCCGGGAGGCTCAGGTGAAGCGCTGCACGTTCCCCAGCTCTGCCTGGTCATAGGTGGCGGCCGCCGAATTCAGTGCCAGGTTGATGGACGCCAGGGATGCTTCGACCCTGCCTTGGGTCAGCGCCCACTCGGCGACCAGGTTCTGGAAGTTTGTCGCCGCGGAGCCGCGCCAGCTGCCCTGAAGTTCGTCCAGCCCGTGTTTCATGGCGTGGACGTCCGCGCTGATCCGCTCCACCGTGGCCTTCACGTTGGCGGATTTCAGCTGGAGGAGTTCCGTATCGACGGAGATGATGCTCATGGCCGTGCCCTCTCAAATGTTCGAAGGAGGCAGCAGGGACCCGGCAACGTGACAGTCAGCGCTTGGAGTCAGTCGAAAAATCTACTGTGGTCTCTTCTCACAACACAGTTTTGCTGGACAAGCTTGCGGGGAGTGTCTGCCTCATCCGGATCTTCCGGACACCTCGAGCGTAGGCAGGCAGCGCACCGGGCGGACACCGCCGTCGGCTCCTATGTGGACAACTCCGGCGCGGACAATGCCGTGGCGTCTTCGTCCAGGAACGGGATGCTGACCACCAGCGTGGCGCCGCCGCCGTCGGTCTTTTCGACCCGCACGGACCCGGAATGCGCGCCGATGATGGCAGCCACGATGGCCAGGCCAAGTCCGCTGCCGCCGGTTTCCCGGGTCCGCGAAGTATCGGCCCGGTAGAAGCGCTCGAAGATCCGGGCCGCCTCCTCATCCGGGACGCCCGGTCCGTGGTCTCGGACCTCGATTACGGAGTGCCGTGCGCCGTCCGGCGCGGTCCGGACCCCGACGCCAATCTCGATCGGGCTGCCCTCCGGCGTATACCGCAGGGCATTGCCGACCAGGTTGCTCACCACCTGGCGCAGCTTGGCTTCATCGCCCAGGACCGGGGCAGCAGCCGGGGCAGCTCCGTCGAGTCCGGTGAGGGTGATGGTGCGGCTGCGGTCGCTGGCCTGGGTGTCCACCACGGCATCGTTGGCCAGGAGCAGCAGATCCGCCGGTTTCTGCTGCAGCGGGCGCTGTTCGTCGATTCTCGCGAGCAGCAGAAGGTCCTCGACCATGGCCCCCATGCGCTTGGCTTCGCTCTCGATCCGTCCCATCGCGGTGGCCACGTCTTCAGGCGTGGACAGCGCGCCGTGCCGGTAGAGCTCGGAGAATCCCCGGATGGTCACCAGCGGGGTGCGCAGTTCGTGTGAGGCGTCGGCCGCAAAGCGCCGCATCTTGGCCTCGGATGCCATCCGGGCGGCGAATGCTGTTTCGATGTGCGCGAGCATGGCATTGAGCGAACTCCCGAGCCGGCCCACCTCAGTGCCCGGGTTTTCAACCTCCACGCGCCGGGACAAGTCTCCGGCGGCGATGGCGGCGGCCGTCTTCTCCACGCGAGCCAGCGGCCGGAACGACCGCGATACGGTCCACGTGGCGATGAAGAATGCCAGGACCAGCGTCAGCAGGCCCACCCCCACGACCACCAAGGCGGCGTGTTCCATCACGGAATCGACGGGGTCCAGGGGCAGGCCGATCACGACGACGGCGCTGCGCTGGTTGTTGTCCACCACGTTGACCGCCACGACCCGCCAGTTGCCGCCGTCGGTGCCGCGCACCTGGAAGGGCGCCTGCTGGCGTTCCCGGGCTTCGACCGTGGAGAAAGTCTTGATGGCGGGGTGGGAGTCCTTGTCGCCGCCAAACGTGTAAGGGGGCGCGCCCGGGCTGAAGAGCATCAGCGAATAGTCGGTGGGAACGGTGGAGGTCGTTTCCTGCAACTGGCTGAAGGACTGCTGCTGGCGCGCGGAATCGACGGCGGCCCGGAGCTTGTCATCCACCTGGCCCTGCAGGAAGCTGTGCAGCAGGGTCAGCGTGCCCGCACCCGTGGCCGTAAGGGCCACGAGCATGAGCGCCATCATGATGGCCACGAGCTGCGACCGCAGCGACGCCGACTTCCAGCGGTACAGCAAGGTCAGCGCTTCTCCGCTGTCCGCAGGACGTAGCCGACGCCGCGCTTGGTCTGGATCAGTGCCGGGGCATCGGGATCGATGTCCACTTTGCGGCGCAGGTAGGAGATGTAGGACTCCACGATGGAGGCATCGCCGTTGAAGTCGTACTCCCAGACGTGGTCCAGGATCTGGGCCTTGGACAGGACCCGGTTCGGGTTGAGCATGAGGTAGCGCAGGAGTTTGAATTCGGTGGGGGACAGCTCAATCACGGTCCCGCCGCGGCGGACCTCGTGGGCGTCGTCGTCGAGCTGGAGGTCATCGACCCGGATCACGGCGTCGTCGTCGACCTGGGGCTGCGTGCGCCGGAGAACGGCGCGGATGCGGGCCACCACCTCGTCGAGGCTGAACGGCTTGGTGACGTAGTCGTCCCCGCCCACGGTCAGGCCGGTGACTTTGTCTTCGGTGTCGTCCTTGGCCGTGAGGAACAGGACGGGGAAGTGCTTGCCGGCGGCACGCAGGCGCCGGGTGACGGTGAAGCCGTCCATGTCCGGCAGCATGACGTCCAGGACTGCCAGATCGGGGGCGTGCTCCTCCGCGGCGGCCAGTGCCTCGCGCCCGCTGCCGGCGGAGACAACTTCAAAACCTGCAAAACGCAGGGACGTTGACAGCAGCTCGCGGATGTTGGGTTCATCATCGACGACGAGCAGCTTGGCTTCGGGACCGTTCTTCTTCATGCTCCCATGATGCTCCCAGACTCTGGGAGTTTTCTGAATGAAAGATGGGTGTTGCATGGGCTGTTCCCGCCCTCGGGGAACTGCCGGGGCCGCACCAAGCGCGGCGCCGCCCCGGCTCAACCGGCGGTACCGACGTCGTTGGCGTCCATGATCCGGTAGGCGTAACCCTGTTCGGCCAGGAAGCGCTGACGTTTCGCGGCGAAGTCCTGATCCAGGGTGTCCCGGGCCACGAGCGAGTAGAACCGGGCGGCGCGGCCATCCTTTTTGGGCCGCAGCAGCCGGCCCAGGCGCTGGGCCTCTTCCTGGCGGGAGCCGAAGGAGCCCGAGACCTGGATCGCCACCGAGGCCTCGGGCAGGTCGATGGAAAAGTTGGCCACCTTGGACACCACCAGGGTCTGCACCTCACCGGCACGGAACGCATCAAAGAGGCGCTGGCGTTCCTTGACCGTGGTGTCGCCCTTGATCACGGGCGCGTTGAGGCGCTCGCCGATCTCGTCGAGCTGGTCGATGTACTGCCCGATCACCAGCAGCTGTTCGCCGGCGTGTTCGGCGACGAGTTCTTCCACCACGCGGGTCTTCGTCTCCGAGGTGGCGCACAGGCGGTACTTGTCTGCGTCCTCGGCCATGGCGTAGGCCACGCGTTCGTCGCGGGGCAGGTCGATCCGGACTTCGACGCAGTCCGCGGGCGCGATGTAGCCCTGTGCCTCGATGTCCTTCCACGGCGCGTCGTAGCGTTTCGGGCCGATGAGGCTGAAGACCTCGCCCTCCCGGCCGTCCTCCCGCACCAAGGTGGCGGTGAGTCCCAGCCGGCGCCGGGCCTGCAGGTCCGCCGTCATGCGGAAGATGGGCGCGGGCAGCAGGTGGACCTCGTCGTAGATGATCAGGCCCCAGTCGTTGCCGTCCACGAGCTCCAGATGCGGGTACAGCCCGCCGCGCTTCGTGGTCAGGACCTGGTAGGTGGCGATCGTGACCGGCCGGACTTCCTTGACGGAGCCGGAGTACTCGCCGATCTCCTCCTCGGTCAGGGATGTGCGCTTGAGGAGCTCGTCCTTCCACTGCCGGGCCGAGACGGTGTTGGTCACCAGGATCAGGGTGGTGGTGGAGCTGGTGGCCATGGCGGCGGCGCCCACCAGCGTTTTGCCGGCGCCGCAGGGGAGCACGACGACGCCGCTGCCGCCGGCCCAGAAGTTCTCCGTTGCCAGCCTCTGGTAGGGGCGGAGCTTCCAGCCGGATTCGTTGAGCATGATCGGGTGCGGCGTGCCGTCGACGTAGCCGGCCAGGTCCTCGGCCGGCCAGCCGATCTTGAGCAGCAGTTGCTTGAGCTGCCCGCGCTGGGAGGAATGCACCACCACCGTCTCGCCGTCGATCCGCGGCCCGAGCAGCGGGGCGATCTTCTTCGCCCGGCTGACCTCTTCGAGCACCGGATAGTCGGACGTACGCATGACCAGGCCGTGCTGCGGGTCCTTTTCCAGCCGGAGCCGGCCGTACCGGGACATGGTCTCTTCGACGTCGATCAGCAGGGAGTGCGGCACCGGGAACCGGGAGTACTTGAGCAGGGTGTCCAGCACCTTTTCGGCGTCGAGCCCTGCAGCCCGGGCATTCCACAGCCCCAGCGGCGTCAACCGGTAGCTGTGCACATGCTCCGGGGCCCGTTCCAGCTCGGCGAACGCCGCGATGGCGTGCCGGGCCTCTGTTGCGAGTTCGTGATCGACCTCCAGCAGGATGGTCTTGTCACTCTGGACGATCAGGGGCCCGTCATTCACTGGAGCAATTCCTCTGTGGCTTCTACGTCGATAATCCGGTGGATGGACAGGACCCGCTCGGTCTCCTTGTCAGGATCGAACACCCGGACACGCCCGCCATTCACTGCTACCGGAACAACGTTCTCGCGGCTGGCATTCCCCATGCCGTCCACAACGTTCATGACCACCCGCTGCTTGAGGCGGATCGCCTTCAGCAGGGTTTCCAGCCCCAGCTGGGTGGCCTCCTCGCTGCCTGGGGCAGCCGCCGGAGGATGAGCACCGGCAGCGCCCGGGGCGCGGGTCCCGTCGCTGCGCAGCACGGCCAGTTGGGCGTCGATGTCCGCCTCCGGCGGGGCCGTGCGCGGGGCCGTGTAGACCGGCCTGCCGCCGCCGGAAACCGGGGTGCTGCGGCGCAGCCGGACGACGGCGGACGAGGCGTCCTCCAGCACGGGGGCCAGGCCCAGGCCTTTGAGCACCTGGGCGGTATCCCGCGGTGCGGCGTGCGAGATGACCACGGTGGGCGCGATCCGCACGAGCCCGAGGCCGGAGGCGGCCGGGGCGTTGAGCAGATCCAGCAAGGCCGTCTCGTCCTCGCTCTGGATAAAGCTCGCCGCAGCCCCGACGCGCAGCCGGGAGTGGCGGGCGGCGGTGTCCTCGATGAGGTACTGCAGGGGCTGGGGGATGGCCGTGGCTGAATGCCGCCGCAGGAACTCCAGGATCGCCGCGGCGTCCTGGCCGGCGTCGAGGGCCCGGCGGACCGAACCAACGGAGAACCGGTAGATGGTTGCCGGTCCCTGCCCCTCGGCCGCTGCCATGGTGAGGAGCCGGTCGCTCAGTTCGGGATCGAGATAGCCGGGGGCCACCGCGGTCAGGTCCGCCTGCAGCAGTATGTGCTGCAGGGCTGCCGGCAGGTGTTCGCCCAGGATTCCGAGGGCATCATCCGGCTGCTCGGCGGCGATGGCGGCCCCAAGCTGGCTGAGCGCGCCGGAACCGATAAGGCCCAGCATCTCTGCCTCCATGAGGATGCCGCGGATCAGCGAGCTGAACCGGCGAGCCATGCGGGGCTGGGTCCACTCGGCCCGCTCCAGCACGGCACCGGCATCGAGGACGGGCGCCTGCCCGTCGGGGGCCGCGGCCTCCAGTGTGAGTTCGTTCAGGATTTCCAGGACCCGTTTGCGGACCACCGGGGCGTCGGGCCTCTGTGCCTCGGCCGAGAGCGCGTTGATGGTGGTCCCGGCCATGCCCCGGTGGCCCGCCGGCCCCGGGGCAGCAGCATTCACGGGCTGGCCCACGAGCGAGGGGGCGCGCTCGCTCGCCAGCCAGGCGTTGACCAGCCACAGCCATTGTTCCTGCCGGGGAAGGGCCAGCCACTCCAGCTGCGGCGGCTGCACCCACGCGGAGCTGTCGACATCCAGCCGGAGCAGGCCTGCCATGCCGCAGAGCTCCGCGAGCACCCCGGCCTCCTGCACGCCGATCCGCAGCGAATCCGCCAGCCGCTTCATCTCCCGTACCCCGACGCCCCCGCTGCGCAGCGTCGCCAGGGGCTGCTCACGCACGGTGTACAGCACTTCGCCCACGAGCCGCAGCGTCTCGGCGATGGCGCCCAGGGCGGCGTTGCGGCGCAGCCCGGCGCTCGTGAGGCCCAGCCGGGGTACGGGCGGCACGAGGGAGAAGTCCTCAATGACATACCCGCCACGCAGCGACACGCCGACGCTGTGCGGCAGTTCGACGTGCGCGGCGTCCAGCGGCACCAGCAGTCCCCGCGCCAGCAGCCAGTCCACCGGGCCGACGTCGGAACTTTCGTGGAGCACTGTGGCACGGCGTTGCGCCTGCGGAACGGCGCCCATGGCCCAGTTGCCGAACCGGGCCAGCAGCGCGGACGTGCGTTCCGGCGCGCTGGCCAGGATGCCCTGGACAGACTCCGGTGTTGCCGTCCAGTGCTGCAGCGCCAGGGCCGCTTCCATCGGCGTCGTGGCGGGGGAGATGGATGCCCCGCTACGGTGCAGTTCCCCCACCAGCTGCACCACGCGCTGCGCAAAAGCCGGCTGGAGCCGCACGAGCTCGGTGTAGCTGCGTCCCAGCCCGGCAGGGTAGATGCCGATCACATCCTTGAGGCTGCCGACAGGGAGGTAGTGCCGCGCCTTGGCGGCGGCGGGAGTCGCGCCGTGCGGTGGATCGGTGCGGTGGACGAGGGCCAGTTCCTGCAGGGAATGGAGCAGGCGGTCGATCGCGGCAACCGAGGAGCCATTGATCAGTTTCTTCAGCGTTGCCGCGGATGCGCTGTGTCCGGTGTCGGCGTTGGTGCACAGGTGCAAGGTTTCCAGCACCTGCATCTGCGGACGGTTGAGCCGCTCGAGTGCCCGTTGCACGCTGACTCGTCCGCTGGCGCGGGCGGCCAGGGCGGCGAAGTCCGGGACGCCGGGAGAGATCAGGTCCGGCCGCGCGGAGAACAGGGCCCGCAACGAGTCGTCGCTTCGTGCCTGAAGTTCCTTGCTGAGCGCGCGGATGAGGGACATCGATCCAACGTTACCTTTCGCCGGGCCCGCGCGGGCGGCGCCGGGCGACCGCCGCGTCGACAACAAGGGCGAGCATGAGCATAAATGCCACCGGGAGCCCGTAGAGGGCCACCGAGGTAATCCAGACGGGCGCCACGACATGGCTGAACGCCAGGGCCATGACAGCGCCGACGGCGACGAGGGACAGCACGGCAATGGCGGCCGCAAGGATCATGAAGGGCCGCCGGTAACGCGTCAGTGTCATGAGGGCAACGCTAACAGTCCGGCCTCGCCCGCGCCTCACGCCGCTAAAGTGAACAAGGCAGGATAACCTTGGAGATACAGACCAACACGGTCCGGGCAGTCATACCCTGAACCCGCGTATCCATGCGGATGCGGTGACCGCCGGCCGTGTCCCCGCAGAACGAAGAAGGTTGATTACGTGCCTACCGGCAAGGTCAAGTGGTATGACAAGGAAAAAGGCTTCGGATTCCTCGCTGGCGAGGACGGCCAGGAAGTCTTCCTGCCCAAGTCCGCGCTGCCCGAGGGCGTCACGGACCTCAAGGCCGGAACGCGCGTTGAATTTGGGGTAGCCGACGGCCGCAAGGGGGCCCAGGCCCTCGGCCTGCGGGTGCTGGACAAGACACCGTCCATCGCCAAAGCAAAGCGGCCCAGCGCCAAGGACCTTGCCCCGCTGGTCCAGGACCTCGTCAGCGTGCTGGACAACCTGTCCGGAACCCTGTCCGCGGGCAAGTACCCGGAAGGCAACAAGGGCAAGGCGATTGCAGCCGCCCTGCGTAAGGTTGCCGACGAGCTGGACGTATAAGGCTCTTGATGACTCAGGAACCTGATCAGTTGCCGGCGCCGGATGCCGGATCCAAAGTGCCGGCCGGATCCAAGGGAACCGGCCCGAAGCAGGGGCCCCGCCCTCGCGCCGGCGTGCCCGTCTGGCGCACCGGCAAGCCTGACGCCTTCCTGGCCGCCGCCGTCGATGTCGCCCGCGCCGCCGTGGAAAGCATCGCCCCCGCCGAGCAGATCGGCGAGCACCTCGGTGCCCGCAGCGAAGGCGACCGCCTGGTGACCCATCTGTTCGAATCCAGGCTGCCCGGATACCTGGGCTGGCAGTGGTACGCCGTGCTGACCCGCAACTCGCGGTCCAAAGTGGTGACGGTCGACGAGCTCGGCCTGCTGCCCTCGGAAGACTCCATCCTGGCGCCGGCCTGGGTCCCGTGGGCTGAACGGGTCCGCCCCGAAGACGCGCAGACGGACGAGACCGAGGAAGCGGCCGGCGCCCAGGCGCCGTCGCAGGGGCCCGACGCCGAGGACGACGTCCAGCACGACGGCGACCAGCACGACGGCGATGCCCGGGCCGCCAGCGAGCAGGACGACGACGAGCAGGACGCCACCGAAGACGACGCCGCCGAGTACGACGCCGAGGATGCTCGGGAACGCTCCGCCGACGAGGCCGACTAGCGGTTGGAAGCGTCCGGGAGAGTGCATAGCGAGGGCTGGGCCTGATGTCCACGTTCAAATCCCTGCACATCCTGAACTACCGGATCTGGTTCGTCGGCGCCCTCATCTCCAACATCGGTACCTGGATGCAGCGCACCGCCCAGGACTGGCTGGTGTTCGCGCACCTGACGGCGCACGACGCCGGCGCGGTGGGCATTACGATGGCCCTGCAACTGGGCCCGCAGCTTTTCCTGGCCCCTGTGGCCGGACTGGTCGCGGACCGCTTCAACCGTAAACGGCTCCTGGTCCTGACCCAGTCCGCGATGGCGCTGCTGAGCGCCGGGCTGGGCATCCTCGTGATAACGGGCGCGGCGCAGCTCTGGCAGGTCTACGCCTTCGCCCTGCTGCTCGGCGTGGTCTCCGCGCTGGATGCCCCCGTCCGCCAGACCTTCGTCTCGGAACTGGTCCAGGACGACTACCTTCCCAACGCCGTGGCCCTCAACAGTGCCTCCTTCAACGTGGCCCGGATGATCGGCCCCGCCGTGGCCGGCGTGCTCACGGCCGTCGTCGGGCCAGGCTGGGTCTTCCTCATCAACACCCTCACGTTCGCCGCCCTGCTGCTGAGCCTGGCGAAAATCCCGGCGGCGTCGCTGCGCCGGCTGCCGCGGGCAGCGGCCGGCAAGGGCAGGATCCGCGAGGGGTTGCACTATGTGAGATACCGTCCGGACCTCGTCGTGGTGCTCGTGGCCATCTTCATCGTGGGAACGCTGGGGCTGAATTTCGCCCTGTTCATCGCGGCCATGGTGGGCACCGAATTCGGCCTCGACGCGGGGGCCTTCGGCCTCATGAATTCGATCATGGCGATCGGCTCCGTCGCCGGGGCCCTGTTATCCGCCGGCCGGGGCACACCGCGCCTGCGGGTGATCTTCGCGGCGGCCGGGGCGTTTGGCGTGACCTCCGGCGTAGCAGCCCTGGCTCCCAACTACTTCTGGTACGGCGTCGCGCTGGTGCCGGTGGGGCTGTTCGCGATCACCATGATGACGAGCGCCAACGGGTACGTCCAGACCACCACGGACCCTGTGATGCGGGGCCGGGTGATGGCCCTGTACATGGCGATCTTCATGGGCGGAACGCCCATCGGGGCGCCGTTCGTCGGCTGGGCGGCAAACATCGCCGGCCCCCGCTGGTCCATGGGTGTCGCGGCCGTTGCCGGCCTGCTCGCGGCCCTGATCGGGCTGCTGTGGATCATCCGGGCGAAGCAGCTGCGGCTCCACTTCAACCGCCGGGCCCGCGGGCTGCGGTACTTCCGCGTGGCAAGCCGCGCCGGCGCAATTGGAGCCGGCGGATCCGGGGCCGATGCAGCCGGCGCGGGCCCGGCCGCCCAGCCGGAGAGCATGCCGGGAAACGACGACGGCGCCGCACCGGCACGTGGCCGGGACGACGCCGTCGGACGCTGAGGCTACTTCTTGAGTTCTGCCACGACGAAGTCGATGCACTCAAGCAGCGCCGAGACGTCGTCCGGTTCGATCGCCACGAACGTGGCGATGCGCAGCTGGTTGCGGCCCAGCTTGCGGTACGGCTCGGTGTCGACGACGCCGTTGGCGCGGAGCACCTTGGCGATGGCCGCGGCGTCGATCGACTCGTCGAAGTCGATCGTGGCGATCACGTTGGAGCGGTCCTCCGCCTTGGCCACGAACGGCGTGGCGTAGCCGGACGCCTCGGCCCAGCGGTAGATCCGGCCGGCGGAATCCGCGGTCCGGGCGGAGGCGAAGTCCAAGCCACCGTTGGCGTTGAGCCACTGCACCTGCGCATCCAGGGTCACCAGGGTGGCCAGCGCGGGGGTGTTGTAGGTCTGGTTCAGCCGGGAGTTGTCGATTGCGGTCTGGAGGTCCAGGAAGTCGGGGATCCAGCGGTTGCTGGCCTTGATCCGGGCCGCCCGCTCCAGCGCCGCCGGGGAGAACAGGCCAAGCCACAGACCGCCGTCGGACGCGAAGTTCTTCTGCGGCGCAAAGTAGTAGACGTCGGACTCCGCCACGTCCACATCCAGTCCGCCTGCGGCCGACGTCGCGTCCACCAGCACGAGCGACCCTTCGTCGGCGCCGGCCACGCGCCGGACGGGGGCGGCCACGCCGGTGGACGTCTCGTTCTGCGGCCACGCGTATACGTCCACGCCGGCCTCTGCCTGGGCGGTGGGGCGGGTGCCGGGCTCGGCCTTGATGATGGAGGATTCGGCGAGGAACGGCGCCTTGTTGGTAGCCGAAGCAAACTTCGAGCCGAATTCACCGAAGGACAGGTGCTGCGCCTTGGTCTCGACGAGTCCGAAGCTGGCAATGTCCCAGAATGCGGTGGAGCCGCCGACGCCGAGAATCACTTCGTAGCCCTCGGGGGCGCGGAAGAACTCGCTGAGGCCATTGCGGACCGAACCGACGAGGTTCTTCACTGGTGCCTGGCGGTGTGAGGTCCCCAGCAGCTTTGTCGACGCCGCGGCGAGGGCCTCCATCTGTTCCGGTCGGACCTTGGACGGGCCGGCGCCGAACCGTCCGTCCTTGGGCAGGAGGTTGGCGGGGATCGTGATGCTGGTGTCGCTCACAGTGGCTCCAATTTTCGGCTGGTTCGTAGCGTGGCTGGGAGGTGGCCTGGCCGGATGGCTACAACGGACACCCCTTGTCATTCTGCCTGTTTTATTCTGCCTGACAGCCGCCGGCGATACGGAAAAGCCTCTGTCATAGTCCGGTCATTGAGACGGCCCGAGGGGCCGGCCGGCCGGCGCCGGGGGACCGTCCGCAGTCCGGATCAAAAATTATCCGGAGTAATTCAAAATAGGCTAGGCTGTTCTGCGAACGTACGGCGGATCTCGCCAGGGCGCATCCTTACACGCAGCCCGCACGCGGTACGGTGGGAATGACGCAAGGACTGCGTTCGAGGAGCTGAGCTGAATGACGGATCTGATTGATACCACGGAGATGTATCTCCGGACCATTCTGGAACTTGAAGAAGAAAACATCGTCGCCCTCCGCGCCCGCATCGCCGAACGACTCCGCCACTCCGGCCCCACTGTTTCCCAGACCATCGGCCGCATGGAGCGCGACGGCCTGGTGATTGTTTCCGGCGACCGGCACCTTGAACTGACCGAAACCGGACGGAAACGCGCCGTCGGCGTTATGCGCAAGCACCGCCTCGCGGAACGCCTGCTCGCCGACGTGATCGGGCTCGACTGGGCCTACGTTCACGAGGAAGCGTGCCGCTGGGAGCACGTCATGAGTGAGCGCGTCGAGCGCAGGATCTTCGAGATGCTCGACCACCCGACCGTTTCGCCCTACGGGAACCCGATTCCGGGGCTCGCGGAACTTGGCGGCGCACCCTCGGGGGCCCACGCGGACGGGGTCGTGAACCTGCTGGAGGCCATGGCCGGCTACGGTGCGGATTCGCGGATCACGGTCAACCGGCTCGCGGAGCCCATCCAGGTGGAACCGGAGCTTCTGGCCCAGCTCGATGAGGGCGGAATCCGCCCCGGTGCGCTCGTCTCGCTGGAGCGGGTGGGGGAGTACATCTCGGTCCGGGTCCCGGATATCGAGGGCGCCTTGGAGCTGCCGCCAGAGGTTGCCGCGCATGTCTTTGTAACAGTCGCCTGACCAGCCAAAACGTCACCGTCATGGGACGACCCATGAGTTCTGCACAAACGCGATCACGGATTTATCACCGAGCGGCTTAATCACCTATAGTTAGTGCCCTGTACCGATACCAAAGCGTTACCTGATCCGAAGCCGAGCCCTGCCAGCGGATCAGTCGCAGAACCACCTCCTGGCAGGGGCGGGGGAACCACTATCGGCTGCTTCTTCGTCAGCCTTGGGGTGAAGTCCGTCAGCGGCAAGCAGCTTTCATCGAACGATCCCCTAAGGACGCCTCGGTGACCGGGTGCTTGCAACGGCGGACCGGGTCTTTGATCTCTCTGACCCGAATCCGACAGCTAACTTCGCAGGCTCTCAGAGAGGAACCGTTCTTGACCACCCAGACCGCCAGGGGCCGTCGCCGCGCGACCGGTCCCGCTCCGGAGCCGCGCCCCGTCGTCGCGCATACGGCCGAACGCCCGCGTGACGCACACCGCGACGAGCGCCGCAGCCGCCGCAGCCCGTTCCGTCAGGTAACGGACTTTGCCGCCGCCAGCGGCGTGGGGCAGAAGGCCGGAATCGCGCTGGCCGCCACCGGTCTGGTCCTCACGGTGACGGTCCCCGTCACGAGTCCCGTCATGGCCTCGAACACCGACGGATCCGCAGTCTCGGCCGCAGTACAGCCGGACGTCACGGCTGCCGCCGCCGCAAAGCTCGATTTCAGCCGGACGGCCATCGCCACCAAAGGCGACCCGGACGGGAAGCTCAAGCAACTGCTGAGCGCCCAGTCCGTCGGCAGCATTACCCGGGCGGCTTCAGCCGGCACGCTGGGTCCGCCGCTGGACCAGCTGATCACCGCATCGCCCTTCGGCTACCGTGTCAGCCCCATCACGGGCGGCCCGGGGGAGTTTCACCGCGGCCAGGATTTCGCCGCCCAGTGCGGCACGCCGGTCCACGCCGCCGCCAGCGGCACCGTGACCTTCAACGGATGGCACCCCTACGGCGGCGGCAACCGTGTGGTCATTGACCACGGCAACGGTCTGGAGACCACGTACAACCACCTGTCCTCGTCTTCGGTGAAGGTCGGCCAGAAGGTCTCCCGCGGCGATGTCGTCGCGCTGAGCGGGACCACCGGCGCCTCCACGGGCTGCCACCTCCACTTTGAAGTGATGGTCAACGGCGACGTTGTTGACCCCCTCGGCTGGCTCTAATAAAGACGATGGAGAACTCTCAAATTCCCGTGACACGCCGTGATCTGAATGTGACATTGAGTCCGGAGTCCTGTAGGGTTTGAAGCACGCCAACTTTTCCGAAGTTGGCGCTCTTGAGTGGATTGCCTAGCTCTGCCACCGCTCAAGGTCCGTTCGCATTACATCGTCTGGCAGGGGCGGGGGAACCAATTTTGGCCTTCGAAAGAAGGCCTAGGGGTTAAGTCGCAACGCTTCCCAGGAAGCAGCGCGGCCGGGTGACTCCCATCCGAATCCGACAGCTCACCTCGTAGGCATTGGGAGAGGCTACTTTCGTGTCTTCACGCCACAATGCTGCGCGTATGCGCACTGGCGCGGCTCTTTTGAGCCCGCTGACATCCACATCACGTGCCGCCCTTGCCGGCGCCCGGATGGGATCACGTTCCGCTGGCTCATTTTCTACCGAGTCCGGACAGCATGCAGTTTCCGCTTTTGGCGCGTCTTCGCAGTACACCCTTCGCTAAGTAACCCATTTCGGGGCGATCCGGCGTACCCCCAAGATGCCGGAGCGTCCTCAGTCCGCGCCCAAAAACGCGCGGTCCAAGGATCACGAAAGAGAGAACTTAATGACTACTCGTGCAACCGTTGCACGGCACCGCGCCGAGGTCACCAAGACCAACTCGCTGGCTGTTATTGCCAAGGCAGTCGGCGACAACGCCGGCGGCATGGGCCGTCAGGCCGCGGTCATCGCCGCAGCTTCCGGTCTGGTTCTGACCAGTGGAATCGCAGCCAACGCTGCTGAGACCAATGTTCAGCGCGAATCCACCTCCGCTTCCGCATTGGAAGTCCAGTCGTCGGCTCCGGCCACGATTTCGGCTGCTTCCACCATCGCGATCTCCTACGAGAAGCCCGCCGTGACCACGTCGCCGGCTCCCGTCGTCGAGGCTCCCAAGCCCGTCGTGCAGGTCCAGACCGCCGCAGCTACCCAGGCCGGCGGCGCCCAGGCCGGCGTCAACGGCGGCGCAGCTGCCCTGGCCCCCGCCGGAATCGGAAGCGGCGCCGGTGCAACCATCGCTGCCGCTGCCTACGCACAGCTCGGCGTGGCGCAGGACTGCACCGCCCTTGCCACCAACGCCCTGGCCGCGGCCGGTATCCACTACCACGGCTGGCCGGCAGGTTACCTGTCCCTCGGCCGCACCGTGAGCGCCGCCGAAGCTCGTCCGGGCGACCTCGCCTACTACCAGAACGGTGGCGTGGGCATGGCCCACATCGCTGTCTACGTCGGCAACGGCATGGCAGTCCACGGCGGCTGGAACGGCGGCACCACCGCTCTCTACAGCGTGAACGTCGGTTCCGGCCCGGTCTTCATCCGCGTCGGCGGCTAGGCACAAGCCCCCGCACTTTCAAAGACCCCCGCCTCTTGAGGCGGGGGTCTTTCGTGTTACCGGGATATGAATTTTCCGCGCAGGAGGCCGCGCCGCCGAAAAAACATTCGGTGATCTGGCAGTTGAGTGTTTACTCTTGTCTTGTCGATCCATAGCCCGACCATGCACAGGGCAGCCGGCCCTCGTGCCCCTGGCGGGTGCGGCCGTGAAGAGGTATGCGGATGCGCACTCTCGTTCTGAATGCTGGATATGAACCGCTGGCGGTCATCACCTTCCGCCGGGCGCTCGTCCTTGTCCTGACCGGAAAGGCCAGCGTGGTGGCTGAAGGGGACGACCCCGTTGTCGGCCCGCAGGACATTCTCGGCCGCCCGTCCGTGATCCTCCTGAACCGCTACATCCGACCGCGGTACAACACGATGACGGCGGTCAGCCGCCGCGGCGTGCTCCGCCGCGATGCCCACCACTGCGCGTACTGCGGCAAGGCAGCCCACACGATCGATCACGTCCAGCCCAAGTCCCGGGGCGGTGCTGATTCTTGGGAGAACCTCGTGGCCGCCTGCCTGCGCTGCAACAATGCCAAGGGCGACCACACGCCGGCAGAGATGGGCTGGAAGCTCGGATTTGTCCCGGGTCCCCCGAAGGGCACCATCTGGCAGATCAAGGAACTCGAGAAGCCGACCCCCGCGTGGGATCCGTTCCTGCTACCGGAATCGGCCGCCTGACCCATCGCTTGAACCGCTGCCCCGGCTGCTGCATTACGGCGGCCCCGGCCAGGACCCGGCCCTGGCGCCTGAGCCTCCGGGCAGCCCGCGCCGCGCTAGGCTGATCCGGTGGAGTTCGATGCCATCATTCTCGCCGGCGGAAGGTCGGCCCGCCTGGGCGGTGTGCCCAAGTCGCGGCTGACTTACGACGGCGCCACCCTGCTTGAGCGGTCGCTGCGCGCCGCGGGCGGGGCCCGCCGCGTCGTCGTCGTCGGTCCTGACCCCGGGGACCTGCCCGCCGGGACCCTGAACTGCCGGGAAGACCCGCCGTTCGCGGGCCCGGCCGCCGCGATCGCCGCGGGACTGAACGCGCTGGCCGCCGGGCACGCCGGCCGTTCCGACGCCGGCGCTCCCGCGCCGTTCACCCTTGTCCTGGCCTGTGACATGCCGCGCTCTGCCGTGGCGGTCCGTGCCCTGGCCGGGACACTGGCGGAGATGCTGGCGGAGGCAGTGACTGAAACGGTGACCGAGAACCTGGCAGAGGCCGGGGACGCGGCGCCAGCCGCTGACCAGCCGGGGGAGACGGGCGACGGCGTCATGGCCGTGTCGGCCGACGGCCGGAAGCAGCCGCTCGTTGGGTTTTATGGCACAGCTGCGCTACAACGAAGTGCCGCGGACGCCGCGCGTGCGGGCAGCCTGGAAAACGCGTCCGTCTTCGCCCTTCTTGCTAGGCTGGACGTGCGGGAAGTTCGCGTTCCCCCCGGTTCCACGGATGACGTTGACACCTGGGATGACGCTTCCGCACTAGGGGTATCCGGCAGGACTTCAGACCCCGGTCCGGGTTCCGGGCCGGAACTCCGCAGCTGAACTCGACCATGGAGGCAAACGGTGAAAAGCCAGGATGAAACGCTTGAAGACTGGTGCCGTGCCCTGCTCCAGGCCCTGGAGTTGGAAGGCGTTGAGATTGACGTGAACGAGGTCCTTGCCCTGGCAGGCGTAGCCGCCCACTCGGTGGTGCGACCGGCGGCGCCGCTGACCACGTTCATCGCAGGCTTTGCAGCAGGCCTGGCCTCCGGCTCCGGGAAGGCCTCGGACGCCTCATCCATGCAGGCCGCCATGGCAGTAGCCCGCCGGCTCGCCACAGACTATGCAGCCGCCGAAGCTTCCGGGGCATGACGCCTGCGGCCCCAGACGGCAGCGGACCCACCAGCGTCCCCCGCGGGAATAACGTCGACGGCGGCGCCGGGGACAGCGGCGCCGGGGACAGCTTTGAGGACGGCCTGGAGGCCGTCCCCGGCGACCCCCAAGCCGGCGCCCTGGACGCTCACACACCAGACTCTGCCGGGCCGGGCATTGCCGGTCACGATGCCGCCGACCAGGACGCCGCCGGCCAGGACAGTGCCGACAAGGACGCCGCCGACCAGGACAGTGCCGACGTCCAGCACCGGCATCTAGCCCACACGTGGCAGGAGGCCCGGCAGCTCGCCTTCGACTGTGCCACTCCCATCCCCGCAGCCCCCGTCCCGCTCCGCCAGGCACTGGGCCGGACCCTGGCAGCGGACGTGGTTGCCCTGCAGGACATGCCGCACTACGCCTCCTCCGCCATGGACGGCTGGGCCGTCAACGGCAGCGGTCCGTGGATTCTGGCCGAGCCCAACCAGCGGCTGGCGCCGCACCAAGCCAGCCGGATTGCCACCGGCGGCCTCATCCCCGCCGGGGCCAAGGCCGTGCTGCGCAGTGAAAGCGGCGTCATCGGCACCGACGAGGACGGACTGCCCGTCCTGAAGCTCGGCGGCAGCGCGAAGCCGGGGGATCCGCGCAACGGTGACCACATCAGGAAAGCCGGCGAAGAGGCGGCCGCCGGAGATGTTCTGATCAAACGCGGCGCCGTCCTGAACCCGGCTCACCTGGCCCTCGCCGCGCTGGCCGGTAACGACACCCTGCCCGTGCTCGGCAAGGCCCTCGTCCGCCTCGTCCTCACCGGCTCCGAGGTGGTGACGTCCGGATTACCGGCGCCCGGGCAAGTTCGGGATACGTTCGGTCCTCAACTGGCGGCAGTAGTGGGGATGCTCGGCGGCATCTGTACCGAAGAGGTGAAAATCGGCGATACCTACGCCGAATGGCTCGCCGCGCTTGAGGACGGGGAGCCCGTCCCCGCGGGCGGCGGCCAGCCAAGCGGCCAGTCGAGCGGCCAGCCAAGCAGCCAGTCAAGCAGCGCGTCAGACATCCCGTTCCGCGACGCGTCCGGCGGCAGGTCCGCTGCTCCGCCGGCTGCCGATCCTGCCGCCGAAAGCCTGCCCGCCGACGTCGTCATCACCACCGGCGGCACCGGCCGTTCCGCAACGGACCATCTCCGGCGTTCGGTGGACGAGCTCGGCGGCCGCCTGCTGATCGACGGGATCGCGATGCGGCCCGGCCACCCTGCCGTTCTCGCCGAGCTGCCCGACGGCAGGTACATCCTCGGCCTGCCGGGGAACCCGCTCGCGGCCATGATGGCTCTGTCCACCATCGGAGCCCCGCTCCTCGCGGCCCTGGGCCACTGCTCCATTCCGCCGCTCAGCGAGGTCCCCTGCGGTTCGACGATTGACGCCGATCCCGGCCGGACTCGGCTCATGCCCTTTCGGCTGTTGTACGGCATGGCGTCCCCGGCGCAGCACACGGGCCCGGGCATGATGCGGGGCCTCGCCGCGGCCGACGGCGTACTGGTGGTCCCGCCCCACGGCGTCCAGTTGGGGGAACTGGTGCCCGCGTTCGCGCTTCCATGGGGCACACCGCTCCCGGACGCCGCGGCAGCCTCCGGCACACCCAAGCCGGCGGCGAAGCGGACGGCCAGGAAAACCTCGACCAGCGACGGGCCGGTGGACTGGAGCGCCCTCCTGGGCTGAATATCGACGGCCCGGCACCCTGCTCCCGCCCCCGGCCTCTGCCGCGCTGGCTTCAGGGTCGGGCGCTTGCAATGATGGAAACAACGTAACGTCCAAAAAATCACACACCATGTTGCTTAGGAGTATCGGATGGGCCGCGTGACACAGCGCCGCAAGGTGCACAAGATTGTCCTCGACGGTTCCCCGCAGGCCCTCGAATTCCCCGTCCGCCACCGGGAAGACGTCCTCGCCGTCGAGGAACCGCTGGAGATCCGGATCGGAAGCATGTCCTTCTCCGTCACCATGCGGACGCCGGGCAACGATTTCGACCTCGTCGCAGGGTTCCTGGTCTCGGAGGGGGTCATCTGGACCCCCGAGCAGCTGGTCTCGCTCAGGTTCTGCGCGGGCGAAAACGCCGACGGTGTCCAGACCTTCAACGTTGTGGAGGCCCAGCTCCGGCCCGACGTCGTCCGGCCGGAGACGGGGCGCAATGTCTTCACGTCCAGTTCCTGCGGCATCTGCGGGACCGACTCGATCGACGCCGTGCGCAAGTCCTCCCACTACAGCCCGGCCGAGGACCCGCTGACCATTCCCGTGGAGACGCTGGCGGCCCTCCCGCAGGCCCTACGGTCCGCCCAGGACGTCTTTGACGTGACCGGCGGGGTGCATGCCGCCGGACTCTTCAGGATTTCTGACGACGGCTCGGCGGACCTGCTGTGCCTCCGGGAAGATGTCGGACGGCACAACGCGGTGGACAAGGTGGTCGGCTGGGCGCTCCGAGAGGGCCTGCTGCCGCTCCGGGGGACCGTGCTGCAGGTCTCCGGCAGGGCCTCATTCGAGCTCGTCCAGAAGGCATCCCTCGCCGGAATCCCGGTCCTCGCAGCCGTCAGCGCACCCTCCAGCCTGGCCGTCGAGCTGGCCGAGGCCAGCGGGATGACGCTGGCCGGGTTTAGCCGCCAGACCAGCCTGAACATCTACGCCGGCCAGCATAGGGTGGCGGTGCCGGCACCCGCAGCCGGCTAGCGTGACCGGCTGACGGCGGCACTTGGCCAAAAGGTTCCCCGCGACGTAAGTTTTATCCATTGACTGGAGTCAATCGGGCCCGCCAGCGCTGACCCGCCCGCGCTGAAGAGGATCACATTGCACGACGACCGCCGTCTTACGGAAGTCCGGCTGGACCGATTTCTGCGTGACCGCATCGCTCCCGCGGTCTACCCCCGCACCCTGCCCCTGAGGCTGAGCAGCTGGGACGCACCGGACGAGCCCGTGCCGGCGCTGGAGGCCCTGCGGCACGAGTTCACGCCGCAGGAACACGGCGCGGCCTGGGGCCGGCCGTGGAGCACCAAGTGGCTCCGGCTGCAGGGCGAGGTACCGGAATCCTGGGGAACGGCGGACGGCACGTCGGTGGAAATCCTCGTGGACCTGGGGTTCAGCGGCGACCTCCCGGGCTTCCAGTGCGAAGGCATCGCCTGGCGGTCCGACGGGACCATCATCAAGGCGATTTCCCCGCGCAACCAGTACATCCCGCTCAAGCTCCTGGGCGGCGGCATGGCCGTTGACTTCTACGTCGAAGCCGCGGCCAACCCGGACCTGTCCCAGAACTGGACCTTCGCCGCCACGCCCTACGGCGACAAGGCGACGTCCGGCAGCGAGCCGAAATACCGACTCGGCAGGATCGCCATCGCCGAGCTAAACCGGACGGTCTGGGAGCTGCAACAGGACATCCTCACGCTGAGCGGACTCATGCACGAGCTCCCGACCGAGCTGCCCCGCCGCCACGAGATCCTGCGGGCACTCGAACGCATGCTGGACATCATGGACCCTGAGGACGTGGCCGGTACCGCGGAGGCCGGCCGGGCCGCGCTCGCCGGCGTCCTGTCCCGGCCGGCCTACGCCTCCGCGCACCAGCTCGTGGCCACGGGGCACGCCCATATCGACTCGGCCTGGCTGTGGCCCGTGCGGGAGACCATCCGCAAGTGCGCCCGGACGTTTTCCAACGTCGTCGCGCTGATGGACGAGGACCCAGGTTTCATCTTCTCCTGCTCCTCAGCCCAGCAGCTTGCATGGATGAAGGAGTACTATCCGGAGCTTTTCGGCCGCATCGTAGACAAGGTCCGGGCCGGCCAGTTCGTTCCCGTCGGCGGGATGTGGGTCGAGTCTGACTCCAATATGCCCGGCGGGGAGGCCATGGCACGGCAGTTCCTCGAGGGCAAGAACTTCTTCCTGGCCGAGTTCGGCGTGGACTGCCAGGAAGCGTGGCTCCCGGACACGTTCGGGTACTCCGCGGCGCTGCCGCAGATCATCAAGGCCGCAGGCAGCCGCTGGTTCCTGACCCAGAAGATCTCGTGGAACCAGGTCAACAGGATGCCGCATCACACGTTCAACTGGGAGGGCATCGACGGCACCCGAGTGTTTACGCATTTCCCGCCGGTGGACAGCTACAACTCCGATCTCAGCGCCAGGGACCTGGCACACGCGGAGCGCAACTACCGGGACCACGGACGCGGAACCACCTCACTGGTTCCGTTCGGCTACGGCGACGGCGGCGGGGGACCCACGCGCGAAATGCTGGCCGCGGCACACCGCACGGCGGACCTGGAAGGATCCCCCAAGGTGCGGATCGGCTCGGCAGCCAGCTTCTTCACGCATGCCCAGGCCGAGTATGAGCCCCTGCCGGTCTGGGTGGGCGAGATGTACCTGGAACTCCACCGCGGCACCTACACCAGCCAGGCCAAGACCAAACGGGGGAACAGGCGCAGCGAGCACCTGCTCCGGGAGGCCGAACTCTGGAGTGCCACCGCGGCAGTGCGTGCGGGGCACAGCTACCCGGCCGCCGAGCTCAAGCGGCTGTGGCGGCTGGTCCTGCTGCAGCAGTTTCACGACATCCTGCCCGGCAGTTCCATCGCGTGGGTCCACCAGGACGCCGAACGCAACTACGCCGCCGTCGAACGCGGTCTTGAAGCCATCATCACCGAGGCCGCGGGTGCCGCACTTGGCACCGGCAACCGGGAGTTTCTCCTCAATGCCGCCCCGCACGAGCGCCAGGGAGTGCCGGCCCTGGCCGCTGCCGAGCCGGTTCCGTCCGGGCAACCGGTGGCCGTCACGGAAACGAACGGCGGCTACATCCTGGACAACGGCCTCATCCGGGCCGTGGTGGACGCCAACGGACTGCTCGCCTCGCTGATGGACTATGCCACCGGGCGGGAGGCGATTGCTCCCGGGGAGTCCGGCAACCTCCTGGAGCTGCACCGGGATACACCGAATGAATGGGACGCGTGGGACATCGACGCCTTCTACCGCAGGAACGTCGTCCGGCTGGTGGAGGCGCGATCGGTCACGCTGGAGCGCGGCCCCGGCCCGGAAGGCCTGAACGCCGTCGTCGTGGTGGAACGGATGGCCGGCTCATCGGCCGTGACCCAGCGGATTGCGCTCGCGGCCGGTGCCGACTCCCTCGCGATCTCCACCGTCGTGGACTGGCAGGAAAGCGAAAAGCTGCTAAAGCTCGGCTTTGCCCTGGACGTCCGGGCGGACCGCTCTGCGGCGGAGACGCAGTTCGGGCACGTGTTCCGGCCCACGCACCTCAACACGTCCTGGGAGGCGGCGAAGTTCGAGATCTGCGCCCACCGCTGGATCCACGTTGCGGAGCCCGGCTACGGGGTGGCCATTTCCAACGCGTCCAGCTACGGCCACGACGTCACCCGCAACATCCGGGAGGACGACGGCGGGACCACCACCACAGTGCGGGTCTCGCTCCTGCGCGCACCGAAGTTTCCGGATCCCGGCGCGGACCAGGGCAGGCACGAGCTCCAGGTCACGATCCGGCCGGGTGCCAGCATCGCCGACGCCGTCGAAGAGGGCTACCGCACCAACCTGGCACCGCGGCTTGCCAGGGGAGCCCACGGGGTTCAACCGCTCTTCACCGTGTCCAACAAGGCGCTCGTCATCGAGGCCGTCAAGCTCGCCGAGGACGGCTCCGGCGACGTCATCGTTAGGCTGTACGAATCGCTGGGGGAGCGGTCCACGGGCCTTGTGACGGCGAACTTCCCGGTGACAGGAGCGCGCGCCGTGGACCTGCTGGAGCGGCCCGTCGATGCGCCCGGCGTGACGGCTGCCCTTGATTCGGCCGAGCTCACACTGCGCCCGTTCCAGCTGGTCACGCTGAGGTTTGTGCGCTGAGGTTTGCGCGCCGAAGGCGGGGCAAAGAGACGCTTTGGCGCTGCCTGCCGGGTAACGGAAACCACCGGGGTTCCGGCCAAAGCACCGTTAAACAGGCTGAGTGGGAGCGGTCCATTTGGACCGCTACCACTCATCCCCCCAATGGCGCTTGGACGACTGCCTCTGCTTCGCACGGCTAAGTTCCGTACACAAAGCGAATGTCGCTTTCACACATTCATGATTCTTTCACGGTCTAATGATTTTGTGAATGCCCTACCCTTTGTTCTTGCGGAATGTTGCACGAGCGTTACCAGACCCCTGTGCAGCGACCCCGGAGAACCAGAACAGGCCCAGCCCCAGGACATAGCCCACAACTGCCAAATAGTTGACCGTTTGCTGCGCGAGGGTCCAGGTTTCCGGGGCGAACGAGGCAGGGACGCTGACGGCGGTGGCAAGGGCCCCGACGCAGGTCAGGAAGGCCGCGGCACGCACCAGCCGCGGCAGTTGGCTGCGGGTGGTGGCCAGCAGCGCCGGCAGGAGGGCGAGGGAGACAAAGCCCGGATAGGTGCGCCCGGCCGCGGCGTAGAACGGGGCCAGGACGGCGTTAGGTCCACCGTGGTCCGTTATGTCCAGCAGGCCGGCCGAGGACCCGCGGGTATCCATGAGGAAGAAGGTAGCCGCCACGGCGACGGCGCTCGCAGCCAGTGCCCAGCGTCCGGCCGGACCGGCAATGAGGCGGTAGCCCCGTGCGTCCTCGAGCCCCCTGGCCATCCGCAAGCCCACCAGCAGCACCGCCGCGAACACGAGGAAACGCAGGATGAGGTGGGTGAGGTTCCAGCCGCCCAGAACCCCGTCGATCGCCTCGTAGGGCCCGGCAACTGAGAGCAGGCTGCAAAGCGTCGCAATCAGCAAGATTCCGAACACTGTCCTGTTCCGGCCCTGGATCGCATCCGGCACGCGGAGGAGGAGCACCACGGTGCATAGGACCAGGGTGCCCCACTGGAGGGTCGCCATCATCCCGGGTTCGTCCACATCGTTCGCCTGTTCAGCCCCTGGACATTCAGGTGAAGTTAGCTTGCTTCTTCGGCGCCCGCACCGCAAGAGTCTTCGCAATCCAGACCAGGCACAGCCCCAGGACCAGGCACAGGATGGCGGTGTAGTTGAAGACAAACCGCAAGAATCCGAGGGACGGCGGAATAACCGGGGACAGCAGGCTCAGGGAAATCGCCACGGTACCGAGCGCCAGCAACGCCGCGCTGGACCGCACCAGGACGGGGAGCCTGCTGCGGAAGGTCCGCACCATGGCGGGGAACAGGGCTGCGGTGATGAACGCCGGATAGAGACGTCCGGCGGCTCCGTAGTACTCCACCAAGGCGGCGTTGCGGTGGTCCTTGGCAGCCACCCCGACCAGCCCGGCTGAGGATCCCGCTGTATCCATCATGAGGAAGACCGCAATGACGACGAGCGATGCCGCGGCGGCCACGGAGATTCCGACCGGGCCCGTGATGAGCCGCAAGGCGTCGTTGGCGCTGAACCCCCGCGCCACCCGGAGTCCAAGGAAGAAGATGGCGGCGAAGATGACAAAGCGGAGCACCAGGTTGGCGATGTTCATGCCGCCCAGGGCCCGGTCCACCGCCAGATACGGGGCATCGATGCTGAGCAGGATCGCCAGGGTCATGAGGGCAAAAATGGAGAACAGGGACCGGTTCTGGCCCCGGAGGGCGCTTGGAATGCGGGCGAGCGTGACGACGCCGCACACCGCGAGCGTGGTCCACTGCAGGATCCCGATCATCCGAGGTTCTCCCAAATCTTCTCTGTTTGTGCTTGTTCCTGTTCCTGGCGTCGCAGCGATTTTCCGAGCGCTTGAAGCCGCTCGCCGGCCAATGACGCAAGTTCTCCGTCGGAGAGGGCATCCAACGCCGACTGCTTCGCCCCGGGCGGCCAGCCGGCTTCCTCCTCGGTGATCAACCCGGTCGCGACAAGGCCGCCTGTGAAGCCTACGCCCGCCGCGCGGGAAGTCGCGACCGCCAGTTCGGGAGACAGTCTGTTGGCGGTGAGCTGGGCCGAATAGTTTTGCGGGGCGACTCCCGTGGCGGCCGAAACACGGTGACGCAACTCGCCGTCGTCGATCGCGTCCACCCAATTTCGGACGGAGGTGGCGTGCGGGGCCGACCCCAGCCCGGGCGTCAGTGAACTGCCGCTGTCGCCGTAGCCGCCGTACGCCGGGGACGACCGGGAAATGACGGCGCGCAACAGGTCCATTGTCGCCACCTGGCTGACGAGCTCGGCGGGGGTCGGCGGTTGCGGCGAGGTGGCCAGCTCCGCATAGTGCTCGAAGGTGGCCAGTGCCGCCAGCGGGTTCAGATTCAGGGCCCGGCTGATGCTGACCAGCGTGGTTTCGGCCACTTTCCCGCGCACCAGTTGCTGGGCCAGCGTGGTGCGCTTGATCCCGGAGATCCTGCAGATATCGGCAGTGCTCGCTGACGGGGCAACCTGATGAAGCCAGAGTTGGAACGCCTTTGCGGGTAGGGGCATCTAGGGTTTCCTGCAGGGTCGGTTGTCAGTGCAGTTGGCAGTATTGCTTTCGGTCTGCGGTGGAGCTGCGGTGCCGGAGGACCGCGTAGTGGCTTCGGGGTCTGGGATTTTGAGTAAGGTCGTGATTCAACTATGCTAAATGGTCGAACCCGCTGGTCCGTACACCCCCCAAGTCCGGACCGGCGGGTTCTTCTATGCCCGGCCCGTTTTCGGTCGGCCGGGACGACCGGTTTCTGCCCGTCGGGGCAGCCCGTCCCGGGCCGGGGTGAGAGGATGAACTAATGACTGCAACCCTTGTTGCCAAGGACCTTTCCGGTGGTCACGATCACCGCACACTCTTCTCAAAGCTCTCCCTGACAGTAGCTCCCGGTGACGTCGTCGGCGTCGTCGGTGCCAACGGCGCCGGCAAGTCCACCTTGCTGCGCCTGCTGGCCGGGGTCGACGAACCGCAGGAAGGCACCGTGAGCCTGGCCCCCGCGGACGCCTTTGTGGGCTGGCTGCCGCAGGAACACGAGCGGATTGCCGGCGAAACGGTGGCCGGCTACATCGCCCGGCGCACCGGCTGCGCCGAGGCGACCTCGGCCATGGAGTCCACCGCCGAGGCCCTGGGCTCGGGCGCCCCCGGCGCCGACGACGCATACTCCCTGGCATTCGACCGCTGGATGGCCTCCGGCGCCGCCGACCTCGAGGACCGGATCCCGGCCGTGCTGGCAGACCTTGGCCTGGACGTGGGGCCGGACGCCGGGATGACGGGGCTCTCCGGAGGCCAGGCCGCGCGCGTTGCCCTGGCAGCCCTGCTGCTCAGCCGCTTCGACATTGTGCTCCTCGACGAGCCCACCAACGACCTCGACCTCAACGGGCTGGCCAAACTGGAGTCCTTCGTGCAGGGCCTGCGCGGCGGCGTGGTCCTGGTCTCGCATGACCGCGAGTTCCTGTCCCGCTGCGTGTCCACGGTGGTGGAACTGGACCTGGCCCAGAATTCGGTCGCGGTGTACGACGGCGGGTACGAGTCGTATCTGGAGGAACGCGCCGTGGCGCGCCGCCATGCCCGCGAACGCTACGAAGAGTTCGCCAACACCAAGGCTGACCTCGTCTCCCGGGCGCGCACGCAGCGCGAATGGAGCTCCCAGGGCGTCCGGAACGCAATGAAGAAGAACCCGGACAATGACAAGATCCGCCGGGCGGCCAGCACCGAGTCCTCGGAAAAGCAGGGTCAGAAGGTCCGGCAGATGGAATCCCGCATTGCCCGTCTCGAAGAAGTCGAGGAGCCGCGCAAGGAATGGCAGCTGCAGTTCAGCATCGGCGCCGCCCCCCGGTCCAGTGCCGTGGTGGCCACCCTCCGCGACGCCGTCGTGCGGCAGGGTGATTTCACCCTGGGCCCGGTAAACCTGCAACTGAATGCGGGGGAGCGGATCGGGATCACCGGTCCCAACGGTGCAGGCAAATCCACCCTGCTCCGGCTCCTGCTGGGAATCCAGCAGCCCGACTCCGGTGACGCCTCCATGGGTGCGTCCGTGGCCGTCGGGGAGATCGACCAAGCCCGCGGCCTGCTGGCCGGCGATCTGTTGCTGGGGGCCGCCGTCGAAGCCGTCCTGACCGAGCAGACCCCTGCGGAAGTGCGCACCCTGCTGGCGAAATTCGGCCTGAAGGCCGATCACACCAACCGGCCCGTCGACTCCCTCTCCCCGGGGGAACGGACCCGGGCCGCGCTGGCGCTGCTGCAGGCCCGGGGGGTAAACCTGCTGGTGCTGGACGAACCCACCAACCACCTCGATCTGCCCGCCATTGAACAGCTTGAAGAAGCACTGGACGGTTACGAGGGCGCGTTGCTGCTCGTCACCCACGACCGCCGGCTGCTGGAAAACGTCCGTCTTGACGTGCGCTGGAACGTCGAAAACGGCGTCGTCACCGAGTTGCACGCCGATGCCCCGAAAGGCAACATCACATGAGCATGGACCGGGTCGCCTGGAGCTCCCTTTACAACATCACCCGCGCCTCGAGCGGGTCCAAGCCGTTCTCGAAGGAGACGCTGAAGCGTGTCTTCAGTTTTGCCCGCCCGCACCGCGGCAAACTGATCGCCTTCGTGCTGCTGTCCATCGTGATGGCCTTCCTGGCGGTGGCCACCCCGGTCCTCGCCGGGCAGGTGGTCGACGAGATCATTGCCCACGCGGATGCCGGAACGGTGATCTGGCTCGCGGTCCTCATCGCCATCGTGGCGGTAGCCGAGGCCGGAATCGGCCTCGTAACCCGCTGGATGTCCTCCACAATCGGTGAAGGCGTAATCGTGGACCTGCGCACCAAGGTCTTCGACCACGTCCAGAAGATGCCGATCGCCTTCTTCACCAGGACCCGGACCGGCGCCCTCGTGAGCCGGCTGAACAATGACGTCATCGGAGCGCAGTCGGCCTTCGCCGGTACCCTGTCCGGCGTCGTCAGCAACGTCGTGGCGCTCGCGCTGACCCTCGCGGTGATGCTCAACAAGTCGTGGCTCGTCACGGTGCTCGCCATGATCCTGCTGCCGATCTTCCTGATCCCGGCCCGCCGGATGGGGTCAAAACTTGCCGATCTGCGACGCGAGGCCGCCGAACACAACGCCGCCATGGGTACCCAAATGACCGAGCGCTTCTCCGCGCCCGGTGCCACCCTGGTCAAGCTCTTCGGCCGCCCCGACGAGGAGTCCCGCGAGTTCGCCCTCCGGGCCGGCCGCGTCCGGGACATCGGCGTCCGCACCGCCATGCTGCAGTTCACCTTCGTCACGGCGCTGACGCTCGTCTCGGCACTGGCCCTTGCCCTGGTCTACGGACTGGGCGGCTTCCTGGCGTTGCAGGGGCAGCTGGCCGCGGGCGACGTCGTCGTGCTGGCCTTGCTGCTCACGCGCCTTTACGCGCCGCTCACCGCACTCTCCAGCGCCCGGGTCGAAATCATGAGCGCCCTGGTCAGCTTCGAGCGGGTCTTCGAGATCCTGGACCTGAAGCCGCTGATCGAGCAGAAGCCGGACGCCGTGGCGTCCCCGCCCGGTCCGCTCTCGGTGGAGTTCGACAATGTCCGCTTCGCCTACCCCTCGGCAGACAAGGTCTCGCTAGCCTCGCTGGAGGACGTGCTGACCCTGGACACCCGCGGCGGCGAGGAAGTACTGCACGGCATCAGCTTCCGGGTGGAGCCCGGCCAGACGGTCGCCCTCGTCGGCTCTTCGGGCGCCGGGAAGTCCACGATCGCGCAGCTGCTGTCGCGCCTTTACGACGTCGATTCCGGCGCCGTGCGCTTCGGCGGAACCGAGCCCGGCGCCGGGGTGGACGTCCGCGACCTCACTTTCGATTCCATGCGCGAGACCCTCGGCATGGTGACGCAGGACGGCCACCTGTTCCACGAAAGCATCGCCTCCAACCTGCGCCTGGCCCGCCCCGATGCCACTGATGAGCAAATGTGGGATGTGCTGCGGCGGGCCAGGCTCGAAGACATGATCCGGTCCCTGCCCGATGGCCTGAACACGGTGGTGGGGGAGCGCGGCTACCGGCTCTCCGGCGGCGAACGGCAACGCCTGACCATTGCCCGCCTGCTCATCGCCCAGCCGCGGGTGGTCATCCTCGACGAGGCCACCGCCGCGCTGGACTCCACCAACGAGGCCGCCGTGCAGGAGGCGTTGGGCGCCGCCTTGGAGGGCCGCACCGCCGTCGTGATCGCCCACCGGCTCTCCACGATCCGCGCAGCAGACGCGATCCTCGTGGTGGAGAACGGTTCGATCGTGGAGCGCGGTACCCACAGCGAGCTCCTCGCCGCCGAGGGCCGCTACGCCGAGCTGTACCGGACTCAGTTTGCCGAGGCCAGCGCGGTTGCCCAGGAGGCTGTGCCCGGATACTAAGCCGGGGTTAGCGGTGACGGATCCCGACACCACGTGTCCCGGCGAGGAAGTCACCGCCGCGGAATGGTGGCGGCCGTCGCCGCCGGGCCTGTAGTCTCTGTTCACGGTGATGGATCCCGCCGGAACAGCAGGCACGTCAGGTGCGGCTGTTCGAACCGCCGCCTGGCTAATGGTTCCTACCTTTGCTGATCCGAAGGTAGGTGAGCCGTGCCCGCACCCCGCAACCTCGTCCTGATGCGTCACGGCCAGGGCGTCCCGAACGGTCGGGCCCGGGAGGGCATCCGGACCGCGTCCGCGACCGCCGTGCTGATCAGACCGAACCGGGCGGCCACCGGGAGCGAAACCTTCGATGCCCTCGCTGCCGCCGTCGGGGAGGCTTCGTGCAGCTGAAATTCGGGTCGCCGGCCCGCCGTGAACGTGTGGCCAAATACAATCGGCTTCTGGAAATCACCGACGAGGACCCGTCCCTGCCGTACGGTCCGACCGGGACCTACCTCAACGATCCCAACGAGCCGACCCCATGTATCAGGAGCGCCCATGAATGAGCCCGACAACGAGACCCGGGCCGCCACCGGACCCGTCGCCTACGTCCCGCGGAAGATCACAGGACCGGTGCTGATGGGTGTGGTGCCGGGCCAGCCCCTCGCGGTCGCGCACCGGGCCGCGGAACTGGCCTTCAGCCTGAACGTCGAGCTGATCTGCGCCTACGTGGATGTCACCACCTACCTCGCCGAAGAACCCGACGGGCGGGTCGAAGCCCGGCCGATTGATCCGGACGGCGTCGACGACGACATCGAAGGCATCAGCGCTGGCATCGCCGAACACCTCCGGGAGGCCCTGGGCGGGACCGGGATCCGGTGGTCCTTCCTGACCCTCGCCGGGGAACCGGCACGGGCCCTGGGGCGGCTCGCCGAGGCCAGGGACGCGTCCATCATCGTCGTGGGCACCCGCGAACGCGGCTTTGGGGCCCGGTTCGAGGAGTTGCTGGTCGGTTCCGTGGCTGTCCATCTCACCCACCGTCAACACCGGCCCGTGCTGGTGGTCCCGCTTGCTCCCCAGCCCCGGCACCATCCGAAGGAAGGCCGCTGATGGAACCGCCCGCCCCCGAGGCCGCGGCAGCAGCCGGCTCTTCCGGAAGGACCGACGCCGCAGACGCGGGGACGCTGGGTGCGGCACGCGCCCACCGCCCTGTGCACCTGCACCCGGGGTTCGTGCTGGTGGTCATCGCCGGGGGTGTGTTTGGAGCCTTGGCCCGTTTCGGGCTCAGCAGCGTCCTGCCGTCCCCGTCCGGCTGGCCGCTGCCCACCCTGATCATCAACCTGACCGGCGCGTTCCTGCTCGGCGGCCTTTTGGAGGCCCTGGTCCGCCGCGGTCCGGACGCCGGGAAGCTGCGGATCATCCGGCTGCTTGCCGGTACCGGTTTCATGGGCGCGTTCACCACCTACAGCACCCTGGCCCTGGAAACGAATGCCCTGCTTGGCGCAGGACGCACCGCCGATGCTGTGCTCTACGTGACAGCGACGCTGATCGGCGGCGCCGCGGCAACAGCGGCCGGGATCCGTGCCGCCGTCGGACACCACCGCAGGAAGGCCGCCCGGCACCGGGACGCGGACCTGCACACCGGCCGGCAACGGTCCAACAAGCCAGGGAGGAACCGGTGAACGCCCTGACCATTGTCTTGCTCGGACTCGCCGGCGGACTCGGCGCCGGGACCCGCTTCGTGGTGGACGGGCTGGTTAGATCCAGACTCCGGACAGCCCTGCCTGTTGGCACCGTCGCCATCAACGTCACCGGCTCCTTCCTCCTGGGGCTGGTCGCCGGCGCCGTGATCGTCCACGCGGCACCGCCCGAGCTGCAGGCCATCGCCGGCACCGGATTCCTGGGCGGCTACACCACCTTCAGCACGGCCAGCTTCGAGACCGTCAGGCTCATCCAGGCCGGCCGCACCGGCCTGGCCCTTCTGAACGGCATTGGCACCGCCGCCGCCGCGGTTGGTGCCGCGGCAGCCGGTCTGGCCGTGGCCAGCCTGTTATGAGGCCGGACACCAGCCCGACCGTAGCCGGGAACCACCGCGAGGAGCACCGTTGCCGGACATGAGCCATCAGCCCCTCGAGGCAGCCCGGGCCGGGAAGACCGGGCCGAACAGGCTCGGACCCATGGGGTTCGTGCTGACGTTCGGCGTGGTGAGCATGCTCGCCGACGTCGTCTACGAAGGCGCCCGATCCATCACCGGCCCGTTCCTGGCCACCCTCGGCGCCAGCGCGGTCATGGTCGGCTTCATCACCGGATTCGGGGAAGCCGTGGCCACGGTCCTGCGCCTTGGCACCGGCCCCCTGGCCGACAAGACCCGCAAGTACTGGCCGCTGACTATCGCCGGCTACGCCCTGACCGTGATCGCCGTCCCGCTCCTTGCTCTCGCCGGCTCCCTGTGGCAGGCAGCCGCGCTGGTCATCATGGAGCGGTTCGGCAAAGCCGTCCGCACGCCCGCAAGGGACACCATGCTCTCCCACGCCGGGGCGGACATGGGCCGGGGAAAGGCCTTCGCTATCCACGAAGCCCTCGACCAGTCCGGCGCCCTGCTGGGCCCGTTGCTCGTCGGACTGATGATCGCCGTCTCCGGCTACCGGCTGGGATTCGGCGTTCTGGCCGTCCCCGGCGCGCTCGCTCTCATCGCCGTGCTGCTGCTCCGCCGGGCCGCCCCGGAGCCAGGACGATATGACACCCATGCCATCAACGAACCCGTGGCGGCCACCGGCCTGGCACCGGCACGTGTCCCGTTGCCAGCCCGCTTCTGGTGGTACAGCGCCTTCACGGCCATATCGATGTTCGGGTTCTCCACCTTCGGTGTCATTTCGTACCACCTCGAAGTCCAAAAAGTTTTGCCCTCGGCGCTGATACCGGTCACCTACGCCGTCTCCATGGGCGCAGCGGCGCTGGCCGCACTGGCCTCCGGGGCGCTCTATGACCGGATCGGGCTGGGCGGGCTGCTCATCGCCCTACCGCTTACCGCCGCCGTCCCCTTCCTGTCCTTCACGGCCACCCCGGCCCTCGTCTGGGCCGGGGCCGTGGTCTGGGGAGCGGCCTTGGGAATCCACGAATCCACCCTCCGGGCCGCGGTCGCGGACCTGGTCCCGACTGCGCGACGCGGGACCGGATACGGCATCTTCACCGCCATCTACGGCCTCGCCTGGCTCGCCGGGTCAACCATCATCGGCGCCCTCTACACGGCGTCGTACACCGGACTCATCACCTTCACCATCGGTACCCAAGTTGTCGCGCTCATCGCCTTCATCCCCCTGTTGGGCAGCAAAGCCGGCAAGGCGAGCGAACCGGCCGAACCCGGTAAGAGCTGAGCCAACCCGAACACGGCGAAGGGGGCCGTGGATCGTGACGAATCAGGTGTGATGATCCCGGGCCCTCAGGCGCTGGCGGGCCTATCCCGCGGACGGTTTGGCCGACAGCGCCGGCAGCACATGGTCCGTCAGCAGCGGGGCGAGGTCGCCGGGCAGTTCGCCTGCCAGATCCAGCCAGCGGATCTCGGCAATTTCCGCCGACGGCCGGGCGCTCCACACTCCCGGAGCCGTGAAGACGGTGGCCTCGATCTGCGTGGCCGCCTCGTTGGCGGCGTCCGCGAGCCAGCAGCCCAGCAGGTCCAGCCGGTCCGCGGCCAGGACAATCCCGACTTCTTCCCGGAGCTCGCGCACCGCCGCCTCCGCGGCGCTTTCGCCGGCCTCGGGTTTGCCGCCGGGGTGCATGAACTTGTCCGTGCCCCTTTTCCGGACGGTCAGGAGGCGTCCGGCGTCATCGAAGACGCAGACGGCGGAGACGACGATGCGGGGGTTCACTCTGAAAGCCTAGCGTCCGGCGCTGGATCGAGTTTCGTGTCCACTGCGGCGTCCAGCCGGCGCAGGACCGACTCCAGCAGCTGGTCCTTGGCCGGCCCGGTGACGTCCCAGCGGTAGCCGCATTCGTCGGGCCCGGCCACGGTGTAGGTCACGCGGTACGTGTCAGGGTCGCACCAGTGCACGTCCCGGTTGGCCTGCCCCGCAAAGCCCATGCGGTGAAAGGGACGGCCGTCCGGGAAATACACGTCCAGAACAGCCGGCGTGTCCGCCGGCCGCAGCAGATATTCCCGGCTCGCCAGCGCGGTGAACGGCGTGCCGTCAAAGGAGGCCCAGCGGACGGTGCCTTCTTCGCGCCAGTGCAGGCCGCCGTCGTCGTCGGTAAAACGGACGACGCCGGTGAAGGTACCGCGGGTTCCGGTCTTGCGGTCCAGCAGCGCGCGGTCGACGGACCAGGAGCCGCGCAGGTAGGCGCGGAGGTCAAAATCCGGAGCCGAAGCCGGGGTTTCTTCCGGGGCAGGAAAGTTCAAGTGCCCTCGATTGGAATCGAACCAACGACACCGGCTTTAGGAGAGCCGTGCTCTATCCACTGAGCTACGAGGGCGGGCATCCGCGGCCGGCCACTGGCCGGCCCAGTCGGACACGGATACAAGCATACAAGGTGAGCGGGGGTACTACGCTCGTGGCATGACCGCAGGAACCACCGAACTTTCCGCCGGAGCCATCTACTACCCGGATGTGGCCGCCACCCGGTTCTACGTCGGAGCCCTGGCGAAGCTGAGCGTGCTGCAGTATTTCGTGGCGGAGTCTGCCGTGATCGGCGCCTGGGCCGGAGCGGACCCCTACAGCCGCCGCACCGGCTACATCAGCGACCTCGGCGCCTCGGCCTGCGGGGACTTTTCCGGCCGGGACGTCTGCTCGCCGGCGCACGTGCTGATGAACGCGTCCTTTGTGGTCCAGGGTCTTGGCATGATTGTCGGCGCGCTCCTGCTCGGTTCGGCACTCCTGTGCCTTGCCGCGCGGCCCGGTGTTCCGCTCACGCGGGGCGCCGGCCGGCCGGCCCAGGCGCGTGGGAATACAGGCCGAGCGCAGAACCCGGCGCGCTGGAGCGCGGGCGTGGCCGCCGCGGCTGCGGCACGGCTGTTGACCGGCACCGCCGGCGTGGGCACCGTCATTGTGGGGTTCGTACCCGAAAACACCGGATCCCACTGGCACGTGGCCGGTGCCCTCATGTACTTCGCGGCCGGCGCCCTGGCCCTCCTGGTGATCGGCTGGCTGTGGCTCAGGCAGACCCCGCTGGGGTGGCTCATCCTGGGCTGCGGCGCGGTGTCCCTTGCGGCGCTCGTTGCCGGCGGCGTGACGGGCATGCATGTGCCGGAACCTGGCACGCTGGAGCGGCTCATGGGCTACCCCATTACGGTGGGCGTCGCGGCGGCCGGCCTCGTCATCGCCCAGCGGGTCCAGCATGAGCGCACGCTGCGCAAGCGCGCCCGGGCCCGGACCCGCTGACGCTTGACGCTTGACGCTTGACGCTTGACGCTGACGCGGGCCGGGCCGGGCCCGGACCCGCTGAACCGGACCTTCTAGGGCGCCGGAGCGGACGCCGTCGTGCTCGGAGCCGGAGAAGCAGGCGTCGCCGACTTGGCGGCCATGATTTTCAGCAGTTCTTCATCGCGCAGTTTGGACCACGGCGAGTCTGGTGATCCCTGCAGCGAAGCTTCGGGGCTGTCGGTCTGGGTCCACCACTTTGCCTCAAAGACCCTGCCCTCGAAGAGCACCCGGTCGCCCTTGCGGTAGACCGTGCTGGGCTGCCACGCCGGTGCCGTGCCGGCCGGCGCCGTGAGCTGGGGCGTGGGCTTGTCTCCGGCCAGGACCGGACCGATGATGCGCCACGGGGTCGCTGTGCCCTGGAGTACGGGATCGTCCGGGGTGTCGGCGCGCGTCCACCACTTGGCCTCGTACACGTTGGAATGCCACACGATCCGCTCGCCCGCGTTGTACGCGGCGTTCTCAGACCACACGGGGTACGGGCTGGTGGAGGGGTTATCGCTGACGGCAGGGACCGGCGTCGGCGGAGCGGCGCTGGCCGGCGCGGCCGACGGGCTCGCCATCACCCCGGCGCCGAGGATCGTGGCGAACGATGAGCCGCCCTGGTCCACCCCGCTGCAGCCATCGGAGACCTTCGTGACGTCGGGGAAGTTCTGGCTGCAGGTACGGTCTCGGTTCAGGGACCACATCGACAGACGGCCGATGCCCTTTGCACTTGCGTAGGCGCTGAGATCCTGCGCGTCGTTGAGCGTGAAGATTTCGCCGGCGACGTCGTTCTGGCCGATCATCGGCGTCAGGCCGACCTTCCGCCATACCGTTTCACTGCCTAGTTCACTGCCGGCTGCCCGGTACAGGCCCGTCAGCTGGCGGTGGGTGGCTTCCGCGGCGGACACCGCGTTCTCGTACATCGAACGACCCGGCAGCTTGCTCCCGCCGTAGTCCATGGTCATCGCGTTGACCCCGGCGAGGTCGACGCCTGCAGTGATCATGTGCTTCACGGCGTCGCTGCCCGCGGTTGTGAGGCCGTTGGGATCCGCCGGCAGCGTCAGCCACACGCTGAGTGCCTTTCCGTTGCGCTGGCGGTCGTGCTGGAGCGCCGCGATGGCCGTTGCACGCCGTTCAAGGGCCGCGGGGTCGGACAGGGCCTGGCCTTCGACGTCCAGATCGATGCTGCTGACGTTGTAGCGGTCGACGACGCTCCGGTAGGCCGACGTCAGCTTCGCGGAATCGGTGCAGGCGACGGCGAGTTCCTGGTTGGTCAGGCCGCCGAAGGAAACGGCCACGCTCCCGCCGAGTTGCTGAAGCCGTGCCACGCGCCGGTCCAGGTCCAACGTGTTCGCTGCCTCGGCGAGGGAGTAGGCGGCGCCCCACGATGGCGTGCACGGATCCTTGGGATCAGCGACCACGAAGGACAGCACGACTTTTTCGGCTTCCTTGGACGCCGGGGCCTCGAAGGCATACCGCGGCGTTGCCGTGACGTCGACATATCCCGAAAAGACCGACGGGATGCTCTCGGCCGCCCGGACATCCTGGAAATTGCCCCACGCGGCGACGCCGCCGGCGGCGACTGCCGCTACGGCGGTGATGAGTACGCCCAGCCGGACCAGCGACAGCTTGCGGCCTGGGAATCGTTCGGACACAGGGCCCCCCTTGTGTGTCTTGCATGGAGCAGCCGGGCATGCGCCGGCCGCCGGTATCAGCGCGCGCATTTGCCGGAGTGTCTGATGTCCGGCAAGCGTCTGACCTTGCATTATCATAAGGGCACTCACCGGAACATTCCGGTGCGGCGTGCGGGTTTTGCCGTAGGCGCGCGCCAATATGCCGACTTTGCAGTCTTATGGGGACTAATGCCAGATCAGCTTGTCTTGCCGCGCGTAGAAGCCGAAAGCGTGACTTCCGAACAAAAGGGTGCGGTCCGGCGCCGTCAATGGGGGGCTGAGCGGCGTTCCGAGCCGCTCTCAATTGTTCATCCGAGGCCGTCCAGGCGCAAAATAATCATTGGCCGGCTAGGAATTCTCACCACGTTGGCTGCCTGGGTTACCTACCTCATTTCCACCATTCTGAAAGAGCTCGCGGACAACCCGAATGCCGGCTTCAGGTTTCAGTTTGAGACGATTTCCTATCTTGTCGTCGTAACATTCCTGACGTTTTCGGCCCTCATGTATCTTCTGGCCCGGCAAGGGGCGCTATATCGTTTCCGCGATCATTCCAGGGTGCCCCGCGGCGAACTGGACCGCCACTTTGCCGAATACTCCGAGGGCATCACGGTGCTGGTGCCCTCCTATGCCGAAGAACCCCAGGTGGTGCGCGCCACGCTGTGGTCCGCCGCCCTGCAGGAGTTCCCGGATCTCAAAGTGGTGCTGCTCCTCGATGACCCGCCGCACCCCGCGGACCCCGGCGATCGCGCCCGGCTGGACACGACCCGCGCGTTGACTGCGGAGATCTCCGCCGCACTCAGCGCCCCGGCCGCCCGCGTCAACACCGCCCTGGCCGAATACCGACGTCGGCAAAAGACGCCCGCGGGCCCCGAGGGGCGCGAACTGGAGTTGCTGGTCTCCGAATACGAGGCAGCCGCCCAATGGCTTGAAGCGATGGCGTCCGCCGAAAAAGTTGAGGACCACGTCGACGAGTTCTTTGTCGACCTCGTCCTCATGGGCCTGGCCCGCGAACTGAGGCTCGTGCTCCTGGGCCTGAACGCCGCGTCAGTGCAGCAGGCATCGCTGCCGCTGTCCCGGATCGAAGAGCTGTACCTCCGGCTGACCTGGATCTTCAACGTCTCCACCGAAACATTCGAACGCAAGAAGTACGCGAGCCTTTCGCATGAGGCCAACAAGGCCATGAACCTCAACGCCTACATTTCGCTCATGGGCCACACCTGGAACAAGGAGACCACCGCCGACGGCGTGGTGCTCCGGAAGGTGGCCGCCGACGTCGCCCCTGACGAGCAGGGCCAGGTCATGGCAGTCCGTGACACCACCTACGTGTTGACGCTCGACGCCGACTCCCTGCTTCTGCGCGACTACTGCCTCCGCCTGGTCTACTTCTTGGAATCGGCCGGCAACGAGCGCGTGGCTGTGACGCAGACGCCCTACTCCTCCTTCCGCGGCGCCCCCACCCGCATCGAGCGGGTTGCGGGAGCCACCACCGACCTCCAGCACATCCTGCACCAGGGCATGAGCTATTACGGTGCGACCTTCTGGGTGGGAGCGAACGCCGTCATCCGCAAGCGCGCCCTCGAGGACATCGTGGAGGTGGAAACCAACGGGGCCTTCGAAATCCGGACCTACATCCAGGACCGCACCGTCATCGAAGACACCGAATCCAGCATCGACCTCGGCCAGCACGGCTGGACCCTGGTGAACTACCCGGAACGGCTCAGCTACAGCGCCACCCCTCCCGACTTCGGCTCCCTCGTGGTCCAGCGCCGCCGCTGGGCCAACGGCGGCTTGCTGATCCTGCCCAAACTGTGGGCCCAGCTCCTCCAGCACCGGTCCGACCGCCGCAAGATCCTGTTCCGGGAGGTGCTGCTCCGGGTGAACTACATGGCCTCCATCGCCTGGGCGAGCTTCGGCCTGGTGTTCCTCCTGGCGTACCCGTATGACAGCCGGCTGCTGAGTCCGATCGTGTTCCTCGCGGCCCTGCCCTACTTCCTGGCCATGGGCAGCGACCTGCGCGACTGCGGGCACCGGTTCAGTGACATTTTCCGGATTTACGGCTTCAACCTCGTCCTGCTGCCGGTGAACCTGGCGGGCGTGCTGAAATCGCTGCAGCAGGCCGTCACCGGCGACAAGATTCCATTCGCCCGCACCCCGAAGGTCAAGGACCGCACCGCGGCCCCGGCCATCTACGTCCTGACGCCGTACGCGATTGTGGCGTTCTCGCTGCTGACCGTGTGGCGGGACGCCCAAGTGGGCAACTGGGGCAACGTGGCATTCGCCTCCCTGAACGCCGTCCTGGCCGCAGGCGCCATCCGCGCCTACATCGGCGTCTTCAATTCCGCCGTGGATGTTTTCCTCGGGATGGTTAACTGGCTTTATGTCAGTCCCCGCCCCAAGAAGGTGAAGGAGAGCCCCGTGATTGCCAAAACAGCCGAGGAAGTCGACTGGGAAACGATTCTCTATCACGGCGACCGCCGGCTGAACCGGGACCTCCGGGGTTCCGCGGACCGCCGCCGTCGAATTGCGATCCGATGACGCTCGAGGCCCTGGCCGGCCACGGCGAGCGGCTCCCGGACGATGAAACCGGCGCCGCCCAGGGTGCGGCGGTGCCTTCGGAGGTGGCGGTGACGGCCGAAGCGGCGGTGCCTTCGGAGGTGGCGGTGACGGCCGGCTCGCCTGCCGCGGACAGCGAAGCGGCCGCGATGCCGGAGACGCCTGCCACACTGGAGACAGCAGCGGCCCTTACGGCGGCCGCCGCGATGGCGACGGCCGCGACGCTTGCGGCACCCCCGGCGTCGGAAGTGCCGGCGTCGGACGGGCCTTCCGCGGACGCCGGTGCCGCCCGGGACCTGGCCGGGGACGCGGCCCGCGCCATAGGCGTGCGGATGATCGACGGCACCATCATCGAGGTCCTGCTGCCCCCCAACCAGGAAATCGAGGGGCCCGAAGCGCGTATTGCCGGTGACGCCGTCCGTGCCCTCGCCGCGGGCCGGCGGATGCCGGTGCTCCTGGTGATTACCGGCGTCGTTGGTGTCAGCGTCGAGGCCCGGCAGGTCTACACGGGATCCATCGCGGCGACGGCGTTCGCCCTGGTGGGCGAGAGCCCGGTGGACCGGGTCATTGCCCACTACCTCCTGCGGTCCAGGAGCGAAACGATTCCGGCGCAGTTCTTCAGCTCCGAATCCGCGGCCGTCGAATGGCTAAGGCAGTACGTCCGTGACGAGTGAAGCGCCGGACCCCAGGCTGCATGCTCTCGTGGAGGGCATTGTGCGCATCGCCGGCGGCGATCTGAGCACCAGGATCCCGCACTCAGGGGCCCGGGACGACGTCGCCGCCGTCATTGCCGGCATTAACCTGATGGCTGATGACCTGCAGACCATTTATCAGGAGCTGGAGGAGCGCGTCGAAAGCCGCACGGCGATGCTGCGTGACGCCCAGGTCGAGCTCGAACGCATGGCCTTGACCGACCCCCTGACGCAACTTGCCAACCGCACAGCACTAAACGCGGTTCTGAGCCATGCCCTGGCCGAGTCCTCGCGGGGCGAGATGCCGCCGGCGCTCCTGATTCTTGATCTCGATTCGTTCAAGGGCATTAACGACACCCTGGGGCACAGCGCCGGCGACGACGTCCTGCGGGTGATCGCGCGGCGGCTGGAAGGCGCCGTCCGCGAAACTGACACCGTGGCCCGCCTCGGGGGCGATGAATTCGCGGTCATGCTGCCCAAGTCCAATCTGGTCCGCGCCCGCCGGGTGGCGAACAGGATCCTCGCCGCGCTCAACGAGAGCCTCGACGTCGGGGACCTGAGAATTACGTGCGGAACGAGCATCGGCCTGCGGATCGCGGAGCCCGGACAGTCCGTTGATGACCTTGTGATGGAAGCCGACACGGCCATGTACGCCGCCAAGGCCCAGCCGCACAGCAGCATCAAAGTGTTCGAACCGGCCCTGCTGTACGCGCGCCGGCTGCAGAGCGTCATGATTACGGAAATGCGCGAAGCGATCAGGGAAGACCAGCTGACCCTGCACTACCAGCCGGTGGTGGACCTCGCCACCGGCAGGATCGAAGGCGTGGAGGCGCTGGTCCGGTGGAACCACCCCGAACGCGGCCTGCTCATGCCGGACAGCTTCATTCCGCTGGCCGAGGAAACCGGCATGATCGTGGACCTGGGCCACTGGGTGCTGCGCAATTCCGTGCGTCAATTGCGGCAATGGCAGCAGGAACAGCAGGTGGACAGCACCTTCAACGTCCGCGTCAACATCTCCACCACCGAACTGCAGAACCTCGAACTGATCGAACATGTGCGGGACATCCTGCGGGAGACCGGGGTGGATGCGTCAAACCTGATCGTGGAGCTGACCGAGTCCATGGCCGTCAACGGCGGGGATGTGGACCAGTATTCGCTCAACGGCCTCCGGCGACTCGGCGTGCAGCTTGAGATCGATGACTTCGGAACCGGCTATTCCTCCATCAGTTACCTGCGCAAGCTGCCCGTCAACGTCGTCAAGATCGACCGGAGCCTGATCAGCGGCCTGGGCACTGACGAGCAACAGCGGGACTTTGTGGCCGCGGTGCTGCATCTCATTCACGCCTGCGGCCTCAAAGCCCTGGCCGAGGGCATAGAGACGGCGGAACAGGCCGAGATCCTGCGCGAGATGGGTTGCGGCAGCGGCCAAGGCTACTACTTTGGCCGGCCCGCGCCGGCTGCGGATATTGCGGCGTTGATGAGCCGGCGGACGTAGGGGTTTGGGCCCGCTTTCAGGTCATGCTGGTTGATCCTTGAGCTTAAACAGCGACGGCGGGTGCCGGAATTTCTTCCGGCCCCCGCCGCCTGTCACTACAGTCTCCGTTACTTCTGAGTGGAGTTCGGCCACCAGTTGACGGCCTGAACGGATCCCTGACCGGCGTTTTCGGCGGAAGCCGAGATTGCCGAGGTCGCGGAGAGACCTGCGACAGCCAGCGCACCGGCGACGAGGAGTGTTGCGAGGGATTTCTTCATGAATAGCTCCTGATACGTAAGAGGCTGATGTGACTTATGTGATGCGAGTTCAGTATAGGGGCATTAGACACGCCGTGTTGTAACAATCTCGCTCGCAATTAAGAAGCTGTGTTATCCGCGCGAACCTGGACGAGTCTTGAGCTAAACCTGCGCGCAACTTGCTTGTGCGTGCTGTGCAGATGCGGTCTCGCAGCAACGGATAATGTAGGCATGACTTTGCACTCCGCTTCGCCTTCTTACGCCGCCGCTGAATTGAGGGCGTACGAGCACCGGACTAACCACGCCTTCATCCAAGCGGCGAGCAGCGCCCACGATGCCGCGGAGATAGCTCGCAGCGAGGGAGATATGGATGCCTGGTGGAACATGACGTTTCTCAAGGCCGAGAACCTTCTGGACGCCGAAGAGTTCGAGACCTGCGCGGCCCTGGCATCGGAACTGGTTGATGGCCCCCACGCGACGACGGAACGTCACGCCAAGGCACAAACCTACATATTGGTGGCCAAGGCTTGGCAGGGTGCTGGATTGCTGGAGCAGGCTGCGGACGCCGCCAGGGCCGCCGTAGAACTCGCCTCAGCTGAGGACGTCGAAACCAACGTCAAGGCCCGCCAGGCACTTATCGCTGCGTTGGCGGATAGCGGCAGGCTGGATGACGCCTGGACGGAATGCCTTGGTTTGGCTGACGCGATTTCTGCCGAAGTCGACGACCAACTGATCGGCAAGGTCTACTGGGTCATCGGAAATGTTGCGTTTCTCTGCAGCAAGGTGCCGGAGGGTCTCGAGTATCACGAGCTCGCGGCGGCGACATTTTCCCCGGCAAGGAACCTCGATGTTTGGGCAAAATTCAACAAAGCCTCAGCAGCCATGCGACTCGCGGCAGACATAGCGGATGCGGACACCTTGCGCTGTATCGAAAGGGCGGAACTGGCCACGGACGTCATTGGCGGGAGTGCCAACGACTACCTGCTGATAAAGCTGAACCGGGCCCACTGGAATTTCTTGGCTGGCGAGGCCAAGGCCGCTATCGAGCTGTTGGATCAGATTTGCGCAGAACCGGACAAGCCCTCTCCTCAAATCCTCGGAGAAGCGTGCCTTTTGCTGGGCCGGGCACATTCTGCAATTGGCAACTCAGACGAGGCGAAGGAAAATCTGCTCAGGGCCGCGGACCACTTCACGGCTTCGGGTGCACAACAGCGTGCCGATCAAGCCCGGGAGTACCTTGCAAACGAGGCTTGAGCCCGCTGACTAACTTTCGCCTGCCTCTCAACGCGGATTCTGTTGGCCATGCCGCCCCTTGGCATTGAAGACCGGACATAACGCCATGATGTTCAGCGGTCGCGGCCACCGGGGGACATGTCCCGTCGTGGGCCTCGTGCTGCATCGCGGGACATGCCCCGTGCAGGGACCGAGGAATGGGCATAGGACCACTGGGCCCGCTGCTCGTGGTCATGGCTGGACATGTCCCGTGGGTGCATCCGGGGGCGGAGGACAGGTCCAATGGCGGGAGTCAGGACTGGACATGTCCCGTGGTCGAATCAGGGTACGAAGAACAAGTCCAGCGCCGGGGACCCAGGCTGGACATGTTCTACGGGTGAAGCCGGGTTCGAGGGACAAGTCCCGGGGCAGGGACTAAGGCTGGACATGTCCCGTGGTGGGGGAAGCTGCAGTGGCCTTGCGTCCGAGGAATACGGCCACGCCGCCGGCCACGAGGCTTAGCGCCAGAAGTGCCCAGCCGGCCACGGTGAGCCCGGAGGCCAGGGCCACCTGACCGGCGTCGAGAGTCCCGGCGGACATCATTGCATCGATCACGATGTTGCCCCACAGCCTGACCACGGCAAAGAGCAGCGGCAATGCCCACAGCGCCCAGCGCAGGGATTTTTTGGCCACGTTAGTTCCGATCAGGAGCAGCCAGGTGAATCCGAAGATCAGCGGGAAGAGCATGCCGGCTGTCTTGTGCACATAGCTGAGCTGGCCGCGGGCGTCGGAGTCCATGGCCGCTCGCAGCTGCTCCACGAACCCCTGGTCGAAACCGCCCACCATCGAATCCGGCATCGCCTGGCCGCCCGACAGTTGCGTGAGCTGGTTGAGGGTGAGCAGATGCAGGTACCAGAACAGGAACAGGCTGGCCACGACCCCGGCGATCACAATCAGGTGGGTGTTGTTCTGTGCCTTCTGCGGGGTCCGGTCGGTGGTCGGATTGATCACCGGCGGAAGGTGGTGTTGGGGGACCGCCGCATTGGCGCCGTGCTTCTTGATCCGCTGCGCGGGTGTCTTGGCCATGGCTCCATTATCGCCCGTCCGGCTCGGCCTCCCGCGCCGGCTGTTCACTGCCAGCGGGCGCCGATACTCTGGAACGCGTGACCGAACTAGGAAAACACCGGCTTGGCCGGCACAGCACCGCAGATCTTGACCCGTCGCTGGATGACTACCAACTGGCCGAGGCCCTGGTCCGCGAGGCCGGCACGCTCGCGCTCTTGATGCGGCAGGCAGGGCTCGAGGGCAGGCAGAAGACGTCTGTCTCCGACGTTGTCACGGCCGCAGACCACGCCGCCGAATCCTATGTGCTGGAGCAGCTGCGGCGCTGCCGGCCCGAGGACGGCATCCTGGGCGAGGAGGGCGCCTCCGTGGCGGGCAGCAGCGGCCGGACCTGGGTCATCGACCCCGTCGACGGGACGTACAACTTCCTGCATGGATCCACGTACTGGTGCTCGGCCATCGCTTTGAAGGACCCGTCCGGTGCCGGGCTCGGCGCCATCTTCCAGCCGGAGGAGGACAAGCTCTGGCTTGGCGGGACGTCCCGGGCGGCAACGCTCAACGGCGAGAAGCTCCTCACTTTCCTCCCCGGCGCGTCCGGAGGCAAGGGAAGGTCGGACACACCGGTCTCGGAGCTCGGCGCCGCAACGTACATCCACCCGACGTGGCTCGCCGATCCGATGTGTGCCATGCCCTGGCATGCGGCAGCGACGTCGGCAGCGGCCCTTCGCATGTTCGGATCCGGCTCCTGTGACCTTGGCCGGGTGGCCGACGGCGAACTCGGCTGCTGGTTCCAGCACAGTTGCCCCGAGTGGGACTGGCTGCCGGGCAAGGCGATCGTCGAGGCGGCCGGCGGCGCGACCGACGTCGTGCGAGTCAACGGCCTGGACTGGTTCATCGCGGGAGGCACGACGGCGGTGCAGCAGTTGCGTGCCGCGCTCAGCTCCGGGGGCGTCGGCTAGCTTCCCGCCCGGGCCCCGGAGCCCGGAGCCCGGGGGTCCGCGGGCTAGGGGGTCCCCTCCTCCGTTTCCGGGTCTATCGGAGGGCCAGGGACGCGGCCTATACTTCCGGACATGGGGGACCGATCACCAATTCCGGACGTGCCTGATGTGCTGACCAGACGAGGAACTGATCGGGTGCGGACCCGCCGGCTGCGGGGAGCAGGATGAGCGGTTACCTCGCCGAATCCGTACTCGTTGAAGCTCACGGCGCCAGGCGGCTCCTCCTGGAGTCAGGTCTGGGCGCCACCCCACAAGGACTGGTGGAAAATCCCAGCTTCTTTCACGGGTTTGCGGCAAGGCCGGACGTGGTGTCCAGCGCGCTTCTCGCCGTTGCCGACGTCGCGGCGTCGAGGTACTACGACGCAGGTTTCCGGCTCAGCGATGTCGTAGACCCGGTCATGACTGCAGGAGGAGACCGCCTGCGTTGTGAGTCGTTTTCGGCATGCAATGGGGTCCAGGCGCGGCTGGACCTGCTGGGCAGCGGCCTGGATGGCGGCGAGATCGGCTTCGGAACCACCAACGTGGACATCAACAGCCCGCTTCGCTCTGCGCTCGCCAACGTGCACCGCAACGACCTGCTCCACTTCGACGTCGGCCGGGACCGGCTGGTGGTCTCCACTCCCGAAGAGAGCCACGTGGAGCGGAAGGTGGACCTGCCTGACCGGTGGGTCCGCGGCTTCGCCGAGACACCCGCCATCGCTGCCGGCATGACGCATCTGGCCGCCGTTTCCGGCTCCGGAGTCAGTCAGTTTCTGGCCTCCTTGCCGGCAGCCCAGCCCGGACGCACGGTCTTCCTACTGCCATCGGCCCGGGGATTGCGCGAGGTGGCGGCGGCGAAGCCGTCAACGGTCACGCTGGCAGGTACCGGACGGCTTGCCGCCGCCAGGCGGGTCGCCCGATTCGCCACCCGCCTGGACATCTTCCGTCACGACAACGGGGCCAGCGGCTGGGTGTTCAGGCTCCCCGGTGCCGACTTCACGCTGCTGCTGTCCCCGGCGGCCGGCCGGGGATTCTCGGGGGAAGGCGGGATCCTTGCGGCACTCGCCGCCCCTGGCGTGAAGGAAGCCGGAGCGACTGTCCTGGACTTCCTTGGATGGCAGGCGGTCATTTCGATAGAGGCGCTCCGCGCAAAGACCTGTCTCTCGTCGGAGCGCGTCAGCCAGGGGCTGGCCTGGTTGGGTGCTTCCGGGAAGGTGGGGTTCGACTTGGTGGAAGACGCCTACTTCCACCGGGAACTGCCGCTGGACCCGGGCCGTACCGTCAGGGACCACCCCCGGCTGCAGGCTGCCCGTGGCATTGTTGCCCGGGGCGGGGTATCCCCGTTGGAGGACTGCTGGGATGTCCTGGCCGCAGACGGAAAATACGCCTACCGGGTGACGGTCGGGGACGGACTCTACCAGTGCACCTGTGCTTGGTGGTACGACTTTCGCGGCTCCAGGGGTCCTTGCAAGCATGCGCTCGCCGTTCAGCTTCTGCGGCTCGAGACGGCACCCGGCCACGTACTGGAAAACACATGACGGCGCCGGAGGGCCGCGGCGACCCGCCGCTCGTGCAGGAGGTACGCCGGCTCGCCACAGCCGAAGACTGGATTGCCCTTCGCGAATACATTGCCGCGCCCCCGCCGGACGAACTCGCCGAGGCGAGGACGTGGTTCGCCAAAGGCGGCCGGACCCTGCTGACCCAGGACCTGGACTGGCGACTCCACGGGACCATCAGCCCCATCGACTCGCATTCCCGCTCAATTGTGAGGGAAATGGTCACCGTCGCCGTCAGCGCACCTGCCGATGCCGCCAGATTCCTGCCCTGGCGGGCGATGGGATGGAACCGCAACGTTCAGATCCTGACGCTGCTGGATGTTCTGGTTTCAAAAGGCGACCACTGGTGCCGGCGCTTCGTGGCCGCGGCGATCCGCCGGAACGCAAGAGCCGGGCAGGAGATTGCCACAACCGTCATCCGCTATTGCCTGCCGCTCATTCTGCACTTTGGAGTTGCCACTGCAGATTTCGAGGCCTATCCGCGGCTTTGGGCGTTCTACTATCGGGGGCTCGCGAACGGCCGGCTCCACGAGGACTGGAACGATGAGCTTGCGGCGCACTTTGAGTCCCCCCGTTGGTCCGGACTCGGGTTCCGCATCAATGCCGCCGGAAGCGCGGTGGTCTTTCCGAAAATGCAGAAATCGTTGCTGGAGTTGTGGGATCAGGACCTGACGGCTTCGAAAACTCTGTTGCGTTGCTTTGAGGCGCCTGACGCGCTGGGGCCCCTGGCCAGGGTAGGAACGCCGACGGAGTGGACCGTCGGGGCCGCAATCGGCGGCTACCTCAACCGGGGGACCTTCAGCAGCGAGGAGGTCTTCGACAAGCTCCGCACGGCGCTCGCACGCGACGATGGACTCCCGACCCAGCGAGTGTTGGCCGATGTCCTGAAGTGGTGTCCGCCCAGCCCTGGGGAGGTTGCTGCCAGCATTCCGCTCCTGCTGTCCGTGGTCGCCACAGCCCCCGGATTCCTGTCCTTCCCGGCGCTTGGGCTTCTGCTCCAGGCGCCACTGGACGGCGGTGACCTCCGGGACCTGAGTGTTGCCGTGTTCGGCAGGACGGAGAAGAAGCCCCAGGAGCTTTTGGTTCGGCACCTCGAGTCGCTCCAGGCTGCGCAGGCATACGACGGCGACGTCCTTGCCGCCTGCTGGGAGGCGGCGGCCGGATCCTCCGATCTGTTGGTCCGGACGACAGCGAAGGAGATGACGGGGCGAGGTCTGGACCCAGCCCGGGAAGAGCCGCTTTACGCCACATCGCTCTGGGGGACGGGGGTCCGACAGCCTCCAGAAATTCCCCTGTTCGTGGCTCAAGAGGTCGATTCGAACAAACCGTTACCGCGGTGGTTCGGACCGCGCGAGCATTCCATCGCCGACGAGCAGCATGTTGATCGCTTCCTGCGGACCGTCTACCGCCGCCCCCAAAACGTTCAGGACTGGTATCGCCGGAGCTGGCCGCGGTCGCCGAACACCTGGCGGCACTGGGCGGCCCCGGGCCCGGAGGTTGTCCTGTCGATGTGGGCATCAGGGCAACACAACCTGGCCGCTCACCGGAATCTGATCGGCCTGGTCCGGGCATCCCTGGCCCGCTCCTCCGATACGGACGACCCTTTTGGCTGGTCGAGTCCTTTGGCCGCAGTCCACATATTTCGTCAAAGTGAGCTGGTGGTCCAGGCAGGAACCGTGCCCTACTCCCTGGCCACGCCGAGTTATGACAACTTCCGTGTGGAACTGGGCAGGCTGGTGTCACTGCTCCGGCTTTTGAACGCGAAGGCTGGGCGTATGGTGAAGCCGACCTGTTTCAGGCACTCTTGCGCCTGGGGCCGATGGATGCGCGGCTGGCAGCCGATGTCCCTGAACTGCCCGTCCTGCCATTTGACGGTCCGGACGGGCAGGAGCGGCATGCCGGTCGAATTCTGCGCGAGTGGGTCGGAGGAGGAGGATTCAGGCCCCCTCCGGTGGACGCTCCGCTTACCTTGCCGGTCCCCTTGGAACGGTTTCCGTCGATCCCCCCGGAGCTTCTGTCGCCAGAGGTGTGGAGTGGCAGCGGACGCGGACATCTGGGTACGTGGCTCGCCTCTGAGGCCTCGGCGGTGGTGCCTTTCTGGCCCGACCTGGGCGCCATCTGGTTGGACAGGCGGGTGGTCTACAGCGGGCTCGTCGCACTGGCGGCAGGCGGACCTGCGGGGGCAACGGCCGGAGAACTCGGGCAACTGACTCACGATTGGTTCATTGCCATGCTCACCAGTTCCCGCCCGGACGACAGGAGCAGCACCCTTGAAACGGTGCTGGAAATGGCCGCGAGGCGCCAGTTGTCAGCTGAACACCTGGCCATGGCTGCACGGAAGCGCGTCGAGGCCGGCGACCAATCGCTGGGCCGGCTGTCGAGGGCCATGGCGCTGGTGGCCTATGAGGGTCATCTGGACTGTGTCTGGCCGGTGCTCACCGCCCTTGTGGTGACGTCCTCCAAACAGCAGAGGCTTCCTGCCGGGACCAGTGAACTGCTCGCCACTTGCACGGAATTCTGGGAATCCATTCCTGTTGATCACCGGACAACCGCAACAGCCCAAGACTTCGCAGTGGCCGTCCAGAGGCTGGCCGGCGCCAAGACTGCCACTAAGACGGCTTTGGAAGCGAAGCGGCTCGCGTCGCAGATGGACCTCATGCGTTAAGCCAGCCTGGAGCTTCTCCCGATAAACAGGCCGGCGCCGCCAGCCGGCAAGCTCATTCCCTAGCGAAGTTTTTCAGTGGGACATGCTCATTCTTCGTGGTCAGGACTGGGCATGTGGGGATTGTGCCCATTGGTGGCTGGTTCCGCGGGACATGCTCATTGCACAGTCCGACGTTCAGGGGAAATGCTCTTTCTTGAGCGCAGGCTCCGCGGGACATGCTCACTCCACGGTCCAACCTGCGTGGGACATACTCATTCTTCGTGGTCAGGACTGGGCATGTGGGGATTGTGCCCATTGGTGGCTGGTTCCGCGGGACATGCTCATTGCACAGTCCGACGTTCAGGGGACATGCTCTTTCTTGAGCGCAGGCTCCGCGGGACATGCTCACTCCACGGTCCAACCTGCGTGGGACATGCTCATTCTTCGCGCTCAGGCGTGGGCATATGGGGGTTGTGCCCATTGGTGGCTGGTTCCGCAGGACATGCTCATTCCACGGCCCAACCTCCACGGGACATGCTCATCGCGCAGTCCAATGTTCAGGGACATGCTCATTCTTTAGCGCAGGGTCCACGCGACATGCTCATTCCACGGCTCAACCTGCGCGCGACATGCTCATTCTTCGCGCGCAGGACCGGGCATAAGGGGATTATGTCCACTGGCTGCGGGCGGCGGAGGGCATGTCCCGAGGGGCGGACGCGGCTGTCAGCGCCACCGCCTAGACTTAGATACACCATGGATATGTTGTTTGACCCTTATGCCGACGGACCCTTCCAAGCTGCCTCCAAGGCGGCGGCAGGAACCAAAGAGCCTTCCGGGACCGGCCTTCCGGGGCTGGATTCAGAGGCCGGCTTTGGCCTGGACGGCAACGGCTTCGGCCCGGGCCATGCTCTCGGCAGCGCCCCTGGTAACGCCTGGGACCGTCCGCAGCTTCCGAACGCGAGCGAGCTTCTCGAAGGCCTGAATCCGCAGCAGGAAGAAGCCGTGAAACACGCAGGCAGCGCCCTGCTGATCGTGGCCGGCGCCGGCTCTGGCAAGACCCGGGTGCTCAGTAACCGGATCGCCTACCTGATCGCCACGGGCCGGGCGCACCACGGCGAGATCCTAGCCATCACCTTCACCAACAAGGCCGCCGCAGAGATGCGGGAACGCATCGAGGTCCTGGTCGGCGCCCGGGCGAAGACCATGTGGATCTCCACCTTCCACTCCTCCTGCGTCCGGATCCTGCGCCGCGAGGCGAAGAACGTCGGCCTCAATTCCAACTTCTCCATCTACGACTCCGCGGACTCGCTGCGCCTGATCACGCTCGTCGCCAAGAACCTGGACCTCGACCCCAAGCGCTTCGCCCCCAAGGCCATCCAGCACAAGATTTCCGCGCTGAAGAACGAGCTCATCGACGACGACTCCTACGCCTCCAGCGCCAACTACAACGATCCTTTCGAGCAGGCCGTCGCCGAGGTCTTCAAGGGCTACACCCAGCGCCTCCGCCAGGCCAACGCGATGGACTTCGATGACCTGATCGCCCAGACCGTCTACATGTTCCGGGCCTTCCCGGCGCTCGCCGACTCGTACCGGCGCCGCTTCCGGCATGTCCTCGTGGACGAATACCAGGACACGAACCACGCCCAGTACGCCCTGGTGCGTGAGATCGTCGGCGAGGGACCCGAGGCCTCCGAGCTCACCGTCGTGGGCGACTCCGACCAGTCCATCTACGCCTTCCGCGGCGCTGACATCCGCAACATCGTGGAGTTCGAGAAGGACTACCCGGACGCCCGGACCATCAAGCTGGAGCAGAACTACCGCTCCACCCAGACCATCCTCAGCGCCGCCAACTCGGTCATCTCGCGCAACCCCAACCGGCCGGAGAAACGGCTCTGGACAGCCGAGGGCGACGGCGAAAAGATCGTCGGCTACGTCGGCGAGAACGAGCACGACGAAGCGCAGTTCATCGCCAAGGAAATCGACCGGCTGCAGGACGAGGGCAATCTGCGTCCCGGCGACGTCGCCATTTTCTACCGCACCAACGCCCAGTCCCGCTCGATCGAAGACGTCCTGGTGCGCGTGGGCCTGCCGTACAAGGTGGTTGGCGGCACCCGCTTCTACGAGCGCAAGGAAATCAAGGACGCCCTCGCCTACCTACGGGTTCTGGTCAACCCGGACGACGACGTCAACCTCCGCCGGATCCTCAACGAACCCAAGCGTGGCATCGGCGACCGTGCCGAGGGCGCTGTCGCTGCCCTTGCCGAGCGCGATCGCACCTCCTTCATGACCGCCGCGAGGCGCGCCGACGAAGCCCCGGGCATGGCAACCCGCTCGGTCAACGCCGTGCTGGGCTTCGTGAAACTCCTCGACGACCTCGCCGAGGTGGCCTCCGGCTCGGGTGCCGCCGCCGCCCTGGAAGCGGTGCTCGAGCAGACCGGCTACCTCGCGGCGCTGCGCTCCAGCACGGACCCCCAGGACGAATCGCGGGTGGAGAACCTGGCGGAACTCGTCGCCGTCGTGCGCGAATACGAATGCGACAACCCCGAAGGCTCCCTCGGCGCCTTCCTGGAGCAGGTGTCCCTCGTGGCCGACGCCGATCAGATTCCCGATGCTCCCGGGGCAGATATTGACGCCGCGGTGGCCGAGGCCAAGCGTCTGGGCGTCGTCACGCTCATGACCCTGCACACGGCCAAGGGGCTGGAATTCCCGGTCGTGTTCCTCACCGGTATGGAGCACGGGCTGTTCCCGCACCAGCGCTCCGCCACCGATCCCAAGGAACTGGCCGAGGAACGCCGGCTGGCCTATGTCGGGCTCACCCGCGCCCGGAAGCGCCTCTACCTCACCCGGTCCGAGGTTCGCAGCATGTGGGGCCAGAGCCAGTACAACCCGGCCAGCCAGTTCATCGAGGAGATCCCGGCCGAACTCGTGGAATGGAAGCGGGAAGGCGCCAGCCGCCAGAGCGGCGGCTGGGGGAGCGGCCCCGCGATCGGTTCCAGCCGCTACAGCGGATCATTCTGGGGCGCCGGAACGCCCCGCGGCGCCGGCGCCGGCCCGTCTGCGGGCTTCAACGCCGATGTTCCCGCCGCCGTGGCCAAGAACAGGGTCCAGCCGCAGAAGGAAATCGTCGCCGTCAGCGTGGGGGACAAGGTCAACCACACCAGCTTCGGCAACGGCACCGTCCTTGCCGTGGAGGGCGCCGGGGACAAGACGGTCGCCAAGGTGAAGTTCGACGTCGGGGAGAAGCGGCTGCTGCTGCGCTACGCACCGCTGACCAAGCTGGACGCCTAGGGGAGGTCCCCGGCACCGCCAGCGCACGCGCCAGAAGCCCATTGCGCATGACCGCTCGCCGGCCCCCGCCGAGCACGCATCTGCCGGCCGCCGCGCATCTGCTGGCCGCTGCGCATCAGCCGGCGCCGGCGCCGGCTCCTCCCGCCTACGTTACGAAGGCGCATCTGACACGGCCTTACGGCCGGTCCGCACGCCGTCGGACACCCCAAAAACCGCGTAATCTAGCGGTTTTTCTACGCTCCATAGAATAGTGTCCTTACTCACATAACGGGTACTCTGGAACGGGCTGGTCCGATCGAAGGACTAGAGTTCCCAGAGGAGCATTGCGCCGTGTGGCTCGTTTCCAAGCTTGTCGCAGGGTGCGTTTATTCCGCAGCCCGGTAACCGCGAATACGTGGGGTCCGGCTGTACAGAAACTACTTCGACGTAGAAGGACACTAAACCGTGGACCTGTTTGAATACCAGGCGCGCGATATGTTCGAGGCGCACGGTGTACCCGTGCTTGCTGGCATCGTGGCGCACACCCCTGAAGAAGCAAAGGCAGCTGCCGAGAAAATCGGCGGCGTAACTGTCGTCAAGGCCCAGGTTAAGGCCGGAGGCCGCGGCAAGGCCGGCGGCGTCAAGGTCGCCAAGACCGCTGACGAGGCATTTGAACACTCCACCAACATCCTCGGGATGGACATCAAGGGCCACACCGTCCACCGCGTGATGATCGCCCAGGGTGCTGACATCGCCGAGGAATACTACTTCTCCGTCCTGCTGGACCGAGCCAACCGCAACTACCTGGCCATGTGCTCGGTTGAAGGCGGCATGGAAATCGAGCAGCTCGCCGTTGAGCGCCCCGAAGCCCTGGCCAAGATCTCGATCGACCCGGCCGTGGGCATTGACCAGGCCAAGGCCGACGAAATCGTCGCCGCTGCAGGCTTCGCCGAGGAACTGCGCGGCAAGGTCGCCAGCGTAATTCTGAAGCTCTGGGACGTCTTCAAGAAGGAAGACGCCACCCTCGTGGAGGTCAACCCGCTGGTCCTGACCGGCGCCGGTGACATCGTTGCCCTCGATGGCAAGGTCTCCCTCGACGAGAACGCCGACTTCCGCCACCCCAAGCACGCGCACCTTGAAGACAAGGACGCTGCTGACCCGCTCGAGGCCAAGGCCAAGGCGCAGGACCTCAACTACGTCAAGCTGGACGGCGAAGTCGGCATCATCGGCAACGGCGCCGGTCTCGTGATGTCCACCCTCGACGTCGTTGCCTACGCCGGTGAGAACCACGGCAACGTCAAGCCCGCCAACTTCCTGGACATCGGCGGTGGAGCGTCCGCCGAGGTTATGGCAGCTGGCCTCGACGTCATCCTGGGCGACCCGCAGGTCAAGTCCGTCTTCGTCAACGTCTTCGGCGGCATCACCGCCTGTGACGCCGTTGCCAAGGGCATCGTTGGCGCACTGGCCGAGCTGGGCCACTCCGCGAACAAGCCGCTGGTCGTCCGCCTCGACGGCAACAACGTTGAGGAAGGCCGCCGCATCCTGGCCGAGGCCAACCACCCGCTGGTTACCCTGGCCGCCACCATGGACGAGGGCGCCGACAAGGCCGCCGAGCTCGCCAACGCAGCGAAGTAGAGGGACTCGACTATGTCTATTTATCTGAACAAGGACTCCAAGGTCATCGTCCAGGGCATCACCGGCGGCGAAGGCACCAAGCACACCGCCCTGATGCTCAAGGCCGGCACCAACGTTGTTGGCGGCGTCAACGCCCGCAAGGCCGGCACCACGGTCCTGCACGGCGACACCGAGATCACCGTCTTCGGCACCGTCAAGGAAGCCATGGCCGAGACCGGCGCTGACGTTTCCATCGTCTTCGTGCCGCCGGCCTTCACCAAGGACGCCGTCGTTGAAGCCATCGAGGCCGGCATCGGCCTCGTCGTGGTCATCACCGAAGGCGTTCCGGTCCAGGATTCCGCCGAGTTCTGGGCACTGGCCCAGTCCAAGGTCGACGCCAACGGCAAGCAGGTCACGCGCATCATCGGCCCGAACTGCCCCGGCATCATCACTCCGGGTGAGGCCCTCGTCGGCATCACCCCGGCAAACATCACGGGCAAGGGCCCCATCGGACTCGTCTCCAAGTCAGGCACCCTGACCTACCAGATGATGTACGAACTGCGTGACCTCGGCTTCTCCACCGCCATCGGCATCGGCGGCGACCCGGTCATCGGCACCACCCACATCGATGCCCTCGAGGCCTTCGAAGCTGACCCGGAGACCAAGGCGATCGTGATGATCGGCGAAATCGGTGGCGACGCCGAAGAGCGTGCCGCCGACTACATCAAGGCACACGTCACGAAGCCGGTTGTCGGCTACGTGGCCGGCTTCACCGCCCCGGAAGGCAAGACCATGGGCCACGCGGGCGCCATCGTTTCCGGCTCCGCCGGCACCGCTCAGGCCAAGAAGGAAGCCCTTGAGGCTGCCGGCGTCAAGGTCGGCAAGACGCCGTCCGAGACCGCCAAGCTCCTGCGTGAGGTCTTCGCAACCCTTTAGTTCGAAGCACCTGCACCACGCACCAAAAGCAACGCGGGGTCACTTGCGGCCCGTCCCACTCGCTGGGACGGGCGCGGAGTGGCCCTGCGTTGTTGTTTAAGTACGACGGCGGCAGTGCCACCTTCCCGGCGGAGGTGGCACTG
>NZ_BAAAQB010000019.1:91846-101053 GCF_039531445.1 Arthrobacter humicola
TCTTCGAGCCGATCGTAGCCCTCGGACATGCCGCCCTCCATCCCGGACTGCGCCATGCCGTCGCGCGCCTCCACGCTGGGGTAGACGGCGTGGCCGATGAGCCGGGACCGGCCGCCACCCAGGTCCACGAAGGTCATGGAATCGAGGCTCACCACATCCGGGTAGCCGTCGAACTCGAAGGTCTGGATGGCGAAGTCGTTCTCGCGGACGGTGTGGAAGACGCCGCTGAAAACATACGCGCTGCCGTCCGGCGCGGTGTGGGTGTAGCGGTAGCTGCCGCCGGTCCGGAAGTCGTAGTGGTCAATGGTCATGCGCATCCTCCGCGGCCCGAGCCACTGGGCGACGAGTTCGGGGTCCTGATGCGCCCGGAAGACCTCGGAGACCGGGAAGTCGAAGTCGCGCTCGAAGTCGATGAAGGGGAGTCCCGCGGGGACCTTCAGCGTCAGTGCGTTGCTCATGATGCGTCCTTTGCCTGTGTGCCGCCCTGCGCGGCGCGGGTTTCAAGCACGGCGTCAAGGCTGCGGTACTGGCCCTCGCGGATCAGTCGGTACTGGTCGATCCAGGCGGTGAGCGCCTCAAGCCGTGCGGGGTTCAGGTGAACGGGCCGGCGCTGGGCGTCACGGGTGCGCGTGACCAACTGCGCCTTCTCGAGGACCTGGATGTGTTTCGAGACCGCCTGTTTGGTGATCCCGAAAGGTTCCGCCAGTTCGTTGACGGTGGCCGGACCCCGGCTGAGCCGGGCAATGATGCGGCGCCGGACGGGATCGGCGAGGGCCAGGAAGGCCGCGTCGAGTTCGCCGTCGTCGCTGGAATACATGGGGCGGGTGCCTCCTCTTCAGTAGTCACCTGCTCAGTAATCAACTAACTAATTAATCAACTAACTGCTTGATCAACCTCTAGGTTGTTAACGCTACGCCGACACTCCGAGCCGCGCAATACCCCAACACTGCGAGCCCCCCGGGAATCCTTGCGTCTCCAGCGTGAAGTTTGTTAGTATGTCAGGACAAACTACCGAAGGAGATGCGAGTGCCTCTCGTGCGAATCGACGTCAATCAGGGCCGCACCACGGAGCAGCTGCAGGGACTCAGCCAGGGAATCCACGCTGCGATCGTGGCTGAATACGGCATTCCGGAACGGGACTACTTCCATATCCTGACGGAACACCCGGCCGGGCAGATCGTCGCCCAGGACGCCGGCCTCGGCTTTGACCGGACGCCGGATGTTGTGATGATCCAGATCTTCACCCAGGCCGGGCGCAGCCAGCCCGCCAAGCAGTCCCTGTTTGCTGCCATCGCGGAAAGGCTGGCCGCCGTAGGGGTTTCCGGCGAGGACGTCTTCATTGGCTACGTCGAAAACACGGCCGGGGACTGGTCTTTCGGCTTTGGCCGGGCCCAGTACATGACCGGCGAACTTGGGGTCCCCAGTTAGTAGCCGAGGGCCGTCCTGCCACGGTCAGGACGGCCACTCCACGGCGCTGTTAGTGCGTCCCGTGTCAAGTTGTAAATATGTCAGTACAAACCTTTGACAGTACATGGATTCTAGGGCAAAGTAGTGGATGTGGCCCGGCTCACGCCGGCCCCTAAGCACCGAAGCTCAGGCTGCGAAAAGGTACCGAGTTCACACCAGAAAGGTCCACGATCACCGTGACCCACGAACTGCTCACGATCGGGCGAATCAGCGTTGATATCTACCCGAACGACATCGGGGTGGATCTGGAGGATGTCACGTCCTTCGGAAAGTACCTTGGCGGATCCCCGTCCAACGTAGCGGTCGCCGCTGCCCGCCATGGCCGCCGCACCGGCGTCATCAGCCGCACCGGCGACGATGCCTTCGGCAAGTACCTGCACCGCGAGCTGCGCAAGTTCAACGTGGACGATTCCTACGTCACCGCAGTCAAGGAGTGGCCCACTGCGGTCACGTTCTGCGCGATCAAGCCGCCGGAAGACTTCCCGCTCTACTTCTACGGCCGGTTCCCCACGGCGCCGGACCTGCAGATCAGGGCCGAGGAACTGGACCTGGACGCCATCAGGGACGCCGGAATTTTCTGGTCCACCGTCACCGGCCTCTGCCAGGAGCCCAGCCGCACGGCCCACATCAAGGCCCACGAGGCACGTCCACGCACCGGGCTGAAGCCAGGCCAGTTCACCATCCTTGACCTCGACTACCGGCCGATGTTCTGGGCCTCCGAGGAGGAAGCCCGGGAACAGGTCGCCAAGATCCTGCCGCACGTCACCGTGGCAATCGGCAACGACAAGGAATGCGCCGTCGCCGTCGGCGAGGGCACCCCGGACGAACAGGCCGACCGGCTGCTCGCCGCCGGCGTCGAAATCGCGGTCGTGAAGCTTGGACCGGAAGGCGTCATGGCCAAGACCCGCACCGAACGCATCGTCTCCGCCCCGGTGCCGGTGGAAACCGTCAACGGCCTCGGCGCCGGCGACTCCTTCGGCGGGGCATTCTGCCACGGTCTGCTCTCCGGCTGGCCGCTGGCCCAGGTGCTCGACTTCGCCAACGCCGCCGGCGCCCTGGTCGCCTCCCGCCTGTCCTGCGCCGACGCGATGCCGACGCCGGAAGAAGTCACGGGCCTGCTCGCCGAACGCGGCCGTCTGGCGCCGGGTTCCTACGCCACCGAAGGAGCAACACTGTGAGTGTCAACCCGGCCGCCGCCACCCTCACGCTGGGCGATGACCCCCGCCGCTACGAGCACCTGAGCATCATCCGGCTCGAAGACCCGGACGCGATCGCCCGCGCCGCGAAGGCCCGGCGCCGCCACCCCGGCGTCAAGGCCGGCAAGCAGAACTTCATCGTCGCCGCCGACCACCCCGCCCGCGGGGCCCTCGCGGTCGGCAGCGATCCCGTGGCCATGGCCGACCGCCGCCAGCTGCTGGACCGCCTGCAGATTGCGCTGGCCAACCCGGACGTGGACGGTGTCCTGGCCTCGCCGGACATCATGGACGACCTCCTCCTGCTCGGCGCGCTCGAGGGCAAACTGCTCTTCGGCTCAATGAACCGCGGCGGCCTCTCCGGCCTGGTCAACGAATTCGATGACCGCTTCACCGGCCACACCGCGGCCGCCCTCGAGGCCCTCGGCGCCGACGGCGGCAAGATGCTCACGCGCATCTGCCTCGGCGACCCGGACACCGTCGTCACCCTGGAAGCAACAGCACGGGCCATCGATTCCCTGGCCGAGCGCAAGCTGATCGCCATGGTGGAACCGTTCCTCTCCGTCCGCGAGAACGGCAAGGTCCGCAACGACCTCTCCACCAACGCCGTCATCAAGTCGGTGGCCATCGCCGAAGGCCTCGGCGCGACCAGCGCCTACACCTGGATGAAGCTCCCCGTGGTGGCCGAGATGGAACGTGTCATGGCGTCTACCACCATGCCCACCGTTCTCCTCGGAGGAGACCCCGAGGGCAGCCAGGAGGACGTTTTCGCCAGCTGGCAGGCGGCCCTGGCCCTGCCGGGTGTCCAGGGCCTCACGGTCGGCCGGACCCTGCTCTACCCGCACGACGGCGACGTCGCCGGCGCCGTGGCAACCGCCGCCTCGCTGCTGCACCACACGGACGATCCCCGCACCGAATCCACCCCCACCGAAGAAGCATCGGAGTAACTTCCCATGGGAATGAGAACTGCCTCAGGAACACGCAGAATGACAGTCGCCCAGGCTGTCGTGGAATACCTGTCCAAGCAGTACACCGTCGATTCGATCGGCGGCCAGGACTTCCGGGAACGCCTGATTCCGGGCACGTTCGGCATCTTCGGCCACGGCAACGTTGCCGGCGTCGGCCAGGCCCTCAAGCAGTACCAGCAGCTCGATCCGACGATCATGCCGTACTACCAGGGCCGCAACGAACAGGCCCAGGCACACCAGGCTGTCGGCTACGCCCGGCACACCCGGCGCCGCCAGACGTTCGCGATCAGCACCTCGATCGGCCCGGGTTCCTCAAACCTGCTCACCGGCGCGGCGCTGGCCACCACCAACCGGCTGCCGGTCCTGCTGCTGCCGAGTGACACCTTCGCCACCCGTGCCGCCGACCCTGTGCTGCAGCAGCTTGAGCAGCCCTACGCCTACGACATCACCGTCAACGACGCCTTCCGGCCGCTGTCCAAGTTCTTCGACCGGGTCTCCCGGCCCGAGCAGCTGTTTTCGGCGTTCCACCACGGCCTGCGGGTCCTGACCGACCCGGCCGAGACCGGTGCGGTCACCATCTCGCTGCCCCAGGACGTCCAGGCCGAGGCCTTCGACGTGCCCGAGGAATTTCTCGCCGAACGCGAATGGCGGATCCGCCGCCCCGACGCCGACGACGAGGACATCCGCCGCGCCGCCGACGCGATCCGCGCCGCCAAGCGCCCCCTGATCATCGCCGGCGGCGGCGTCCTTTACGCCTACGCCAACGAGGAACTCGCCAAATTCGTCGAACTGACCGGCATCCCGGTGGGCAACACCCAGGCCGGCGTCGGCGTCCTGCCGTGGGACCACAAGTTCTCCCTCGGCGCGATCGGCTCCACCGGCACGACGGCGGCCAACGCCATCGCCGCCGAAGCGGACCTCATCATCGGCATCGGCACCCGCTACGAGGACTTCACCACCGCGTCCCGGACCGCGTTCCAGAACCCGGACGTGAAGTTCATCAACATCAATGTCGCCGCCATCGACGCCTACAAACACGGCACCTCCCTGCCGATCGTCGCGGACGCCCGCAAGGCCCTGGTGAAGCTGAACCAGGCCCTCGGCGGCTACCGGATCGGCGCGGACCTCGAACAGCAGATCGCGAACGAGAAGACCCGCTGGAACGCCACCGTCGATGCGGCCTTCGACACCCGCTTCACCCCGCTGCCCGCGCAGAACGAGATCATCGGCGCCACGAGCCGCGCCATGGACGCGGCGGACGTCGTCATCTGCGCCGCCGGGTCCCTGCCCGGAGACCTGCACAAGATGTGGCGCGTGCGGGACCCGTTCGGCTACCACGTCGAATACGCCTACTCCTGCATGGGCTACGAAATCCCCGGCGGCCTCGGCGTCAAGCGTGCCGCCCTGGCCGAAGCCGCGAAGGGCGGGGCGCAGCGCGACGTCGTCGTGATGGTGGGGGACGGCTCCTACCTGATGATGCACACCGAACTCGTCACCGCCGTCGCCGAACGGATCAAGCTGATCGTGGTCCTGATCCAGAACCACGGCTACGCCTCGATCGGCTCGCTCTCCGAGTCCCTCGGCTCGCAGCGCTTCGGCACCCAGTACCGGGCCCTGGACGAGGAACACCACAGCTTCGACGACGGCGAGCGGCTGCCGGTGGACCTGGCCCTGAACGCCGAGTCCCTCGGCGTGAAGGTGATCCGGATCGAACCCGGCGAGAAGGTCATCGCCGAGCTTGAGCAGGCCATCCGCGACGCCAAGGCCGCCCCGGAAAACGGCGGCCCGATCGTCATCCACGTCGAATCCGACCCGCTGCTGGATGCCCCCAGCTCCGAGTCGTGGTGGGACGTTCCGGTCTCCCAGGTCTCCGAACTCGAATCCACGAAGCAGGCCTTCCAGACCTACGTCGACCACAAGAACCGCCAGCGCAAGCTGCTCGGCTGACCCCCTCACCACCACGAACAGCCACAGACCAAGGAAGTCCATCACCATGTCAACGACGACCGTCACCACCATCAGCCACTTCATCAACGGCGCCGAAACCTCCGGCGAGGGCACCCGCACCCAGCCCGTCTACAACCCCGCGACCGGCGCGGTCTCCGCGGAGCTGCGGCTGGCCAACCGGGCGGACCTGGACGCCACGGTCGCCGCGGCCCGCAAGGCTGCGGACACCTGGGGCGATATCTCCCTGGCCAAGCGCACCGCGGTGCTGTTCAAGTTCCGCGAACTTGTCGCCTCCCACATCGACGAGCTCGCCGAGCTGATCACCGCCGAGCACGGCAAGGTCCTCTCCGACGCCAAGGGTGAGATCGGCCGCGGCCTGGAGGTCATCGAGTTCGCCTGCGGCATCCCGCAGCTGCTCAAGGGCGACTACTCGGACCAGGTCTCCACCGGCATCGACGTCTTCTCCTTCCGCGAGCCCCTCGGTGTCGTTGCCGGGATCACCCCGTTCAACTTCCCGGTCATGGTGCCGCTGTGGATGGCCCCGATGGCGATCGCCACCGGCAACGCCTTCATCCTCAAGCCCTCCGAACGCGACCCCTCCGCCTCCATGCTCCTGGCCAAGCTGTGGAAGCAGGCCGGCCTGCCCGACGGCGTCTTCCAGGTCCTGCACGGCGACAAGGAAACGGTCGACGGCCTCCTGACCCACCCGGACGTGGACGGCATCTCCTTCGTCGGCTCCACCCCGATCGCGAAGTACGTCCACGAGACCGCCACCAAGCACGGCAAGCGCGTCCAGGCCCTCGGCGGGGCGAAGAACCACGCGATCATCCTGCCCGACGCCGACCTCGACAACGCCGCCGACCACCTCGCCGCCGCCGCCTTCGGCTCCGCCGGCGAACGCTGCATGGCCATCTCGGTTGCCGTCGCCGTCGGCGACGCCGCCGACCTGCTGGTCAAGAAGGTCGAGGAACGCGCCCTGGCCGTCAAGGTCAACAACGGCACCGTGCCCGACGCCGAAATGGGCCCGGTCATCACCCCCGCCTCCAAGGAACGCATCGTCCGGATCGTCACCGAAGCCGAAACCGCCGGCGCCGCCATGGTGGTCGACGGCCGCGACCTCGTCGTCCCCGGCCACGAGGACGGCTTCTGGGTCGGCCCCACCGTCCTGGATCACGTCACGGCCGGGATGACCGCCTACACCGAGGAAATCTTCGGCCCGGTCCTGGTCGTGGTCCGCGTCGAGGACCTCGACGCCGGCATCGCCCTGATCAACGCCAACCCGTACGGCAACGGCACCGCGATCTTCACCTCCTCCGGCGCCAGCGCCCGGAAGTTCCAGCGCTCCGTCACGGTGGGCATGATCGGCATCAACGTGCCCCTGCCCGTGCCGGTGGCCTACCACTCCTTCGGCGGCTGGAAAGCATCCCTCTTCGGTGACAAGCACATCTACGGCCCCGAAGGCGTCTCCTTCTACACCCGCGGCAAGGTCATCACCTCCCGCTGGCCCGAAACCCACCACGCCTCCGGCGCCTCCTACAACTTCCCCTCCAACTAGTCCCCACCGCCAGGGAACACTGGCGGCGTGGGCCCACCCAACAAACACGATCGACTGCTCCACAACCGCCGTTTTGAGCGTCCAAAACGGCACCTGCGGAGCAATCGATGAGAAGGAATGGAAATGACAGAGAACAAGCTGATCATCGGCACCGCGCCGGACTCCTGGGGCGTCTGGTTTGCGGACGACCCGCAGCAGACCCCGTGGGAACGCTTCCTGGACGAGGTCGCCGAATCCGGCTACAAGTGGATCGAACTGGGCCCCTACGGCTACCTTCCCACCGACCCCTCCCGCCTCGCTGAAGAACTCAAGGCCCGCGACCTGAAGGTCACCGCAGGCACCGTGTTCACCGCCTTCCACCGCGGCCTGGACCAGTGGGAAACCGCATGGGAGCCGGCCCGCAAGGTCGCCGAACTCACCGCCGCGATGGGCGGGGAACACATCGTGGTCATCCCGGCGATGTGGCGCGACGACGTCACCGGCGAGGCCGTCGAGAGCGGCACGCTTACCGAGAAGGCGTGGAGCGACCTCTTCACGGGCCACAACCGTCTGGGCAAGACCCTGCTGGAAGACTTCGGCCTGAAGCAACAGTTCCACTCGCACGCAGACTCCCATGTCGGCGCACAGGAGGACATCGAGACCCTTCTCGCCGCCACGGACTCCAAATACCTCAACCTCTGCCTGGACACCGGCCACGCAGAATACTGCGGGGCCTCCAGCCTCGACCTGATCAAGAACTATCCGGACCGGATCGGCTACCTGCACCTCAAGCAGATCAACCCGGACATCCTCAAAAAGGTCAACGAGGAAAACATGACCTGGGCCGCCGCCAACCTGGCCGGCGTCATGACCGAGCCGCCGAACGGCCTGCCGGACCTGCGCGCCGTCATCGAAGCCGTCGAGGCGCTCAACCGCCCGATCTTTGGCATTGTGGAACAGGACATGTACCCCGTGGCCTTCGACGTCCCGATGCCGATCGCCAAGCGCACCCGCAACTACCTGCTCTCCTGCGGCTCCCGCACCGCCGTCAACTAGAACCGAGGACAAAATCATGACCAAGACCCTCCGCGTAGCTGTCATCGGCGCCGGCCGTATGGGAGCAGACCACATCCAGCGGCTCAACACCCGCATCCACGGCGCCGAAGTTGCCGCCGTCGTTGACGTCGACCTCGCCCGCGCCCAGGCCGCGATCGAAGGCATCCCGGGCGCCGTCGCCCTGGCCGACGCCGAGGAAGCCCTCAACAACGGCGACGTCAACGCCGTGCTGATCGCCACCCCCGGCTTCCTGCACGAGGACATCCTGCTCAAGGCGATCGCCAAGGACATCCCGATCCTCTGCGAGAAGCCGCTCACCCCGGACGCCGAGTCCGCGTGGAAGATCGTCGAGGCCGAAGAAAAGCTCGGCCACAAGCGCATCCAGGTCGGCTTCATGCGCCGCTTCGACGCCGAATACGCCGCCCTGGGCAAGATCATCCGCGACTCCGAACTCGGCGAGCTGCTCATGCTGCACCACCAGCACCGGAACCCGACCACCCCTGCAGGCTTCACCAACGAGATGCTGATCAACGATTCCGTGGTCCACGAGTTCGACGCCATCCGCTACTTCACCAGCGAGGAAATCACCTCGGTCCAGGTCCGCCTCGGCAAGCCCACCAGGAACGCCCCGGCTGGTCAGCACGACCCGCAGCACGTCCTGATCGAGACCGAGTCCGGCGTCCTGGCCGACGTCGAGATCTACGTGAACGCGAAGTTCGGCTACGAAGTGGCCACCCAGGCCTCCTTTGAGGACGGCATCGTCAGCATCGGCAGGGACAAAGGCCCTTACACCCGCAGCAACGGCCACTGGGGAGGCAACGTCACCCCCGGCTTCGAGGAACGTTTCGGGGCGGCGTACGACGTCGAAATCCAGTCCTGGGTCGACGCGGCCCTCCGCGACGAGATCGGCGGCCCCACCGCCTGGGACGGCTACGCCACCGCCGCCTGCTGCGAGGCCGGCGTCGAGGCGCAGAAGAACGCCGAAAAGGTCGCCGTGAAGCTCAACGCCAAGCCCGCCCTCTACCGCTAGGAACCCTGCCGG
>NZ_BAAAQB010000019.1:101175-120412 GCF_039531445.1 Arthrobacter humicola
CACCACAGCCACGGACTCCTTGAGTTCCCGCGCGTGGTCGCCGACCTCGGCTACAAGTACATGCAGATGACCCCGCACGCCGATTTCATCCCGTTCTTCAACCACCCGAAGGCCGACGACGAGCTTGTGGGCAAGCTGAAGGCGGCCTGCAGGGACGCGGGAATCGAAATTGCCTCGGTGCTGCCCGTGCTGCGATGGTCCGGCCCGGACGAGGACGCCCGCGAGGCCGCCGTCCGCTACTGGAAGCGCGCCATCCAGATCACCGTGGACCTCGGCGTCAGCACCATGAACACCGAATTCAGCGGCCGACCGGAGAAGGCCGAGGAATCCGAGCGCGCCTTCTACCGTTCGATGGAGGAACTGCTCCCCATCATCGAGCGGGAGGGGATTGACCTGCTGATCGATCCGCACCCGGACGACTTCGTCGAGGAAGGCCTCGCCGCGATCCGGGTGATCCGCGGACTGAACTCGAAGAACGTGGGCCTGGTCTACGTGGCCTCGCACAGCTTCCACATGAAGAACGAACCGCTGGAGATCATGCGGGCCGCGGGGGACAAGCTGCGCCTGGTCCACGTCGCCGACACCATGAACCACCACGCCTCGCATGGGCTGCGCTACATCACCAACCCGCCCGGGAACCCGGTGCGCGTGCACCAGCACCTGAAAATCGGCGACGGCGACGTGAACTGGGACGAGTTCTTCGGCGGCCTGAAGGAAATCGGCTTCCTCGACCGCGAGGACACCGTCATGGTCTCCAGCGTCTTCGCCGAGGACGACAACGCTGCCGAGGTCTCCCGCTACCAGCTGGAGACCATGATGCAGCGCGTCGAGAAGGCGAGCCTATGACGAAGTCCGACGGAACACTGACGAATTCGGCTCCGCCCGCGGACGCGCCCGTTTCCGAGGCTGACTCCGATGTCCAGGAAGCCGCCGTCCGGAGAACCGGTGGAGCATCGAATCCCAAGAGGTTCATGCGGCGCGTGGCGCTCTTCTCCACGTTTGGCGGCCTCCTCTTCGGCTATGACACGGGCGTCATCAACGGCGCCCTGCCGTTCATGCAGCGGGACCTCGGCCTCACTCCGCTGACCGAGGGACTCGTGACGTCCACACTGCTCTTCGGTGCGGCGTTCGGTGCCATCTCGGCGGGCCGGCTCTCGGACCGCTTCGGCCGGCGCCGGACCATCATGGGGCTCGCGTTGATCTTTGCGGTGGCCACGGTTGCCTGCTCTGTCTCGCCGAGCACTGAACTGCTCATCGCCTCGCGCACCCTGCTGGGCCTTGCCGTCGGCGGAGCATCGGTGATTGTTCCGGTCTACCTCGCGGAAATGTCCCCGGCAGCCCAGCGCGGACGCATCGTGACGCAGAACGAACTCATGATTGTCACGGGGCAGTTCCTGGCCTTTACGTTCAATGCCGTACTGGGCAACGCCTTCCCGGAGGCCTCCCACGTGTGGCGGTGGATGCTCGTTATTGCCACGCTGCCCGCCGTCGTCCTCTGGTTTGGCATGCTGGTTCTGCCGGAAAGCCCCCGCTGGCTGGCTTCGGCCGGCCGCTTCGGTGAAGTGCTTGAGGTACTGCGCCGGTCGCGCGCCACGGAGGACATCTCCACCGAGTTCGACGAAGTCCGGCAGGCCGCGAGGGAAGATTACCAATCCAAACTCGGCACATTCCGCGACCTCACGGTGCCGTGGATCCGGCGCATCTTCGTCGTCGGACTGGGGCTGGCCGTGATCAACCAGATCAGCGGCGTCAACGCCATCATGTACTACGGCACCTCCATCCTCTCCAGCTCCGGCTTCGGCGATCAGGGCGCCCTGATTGCCAACGTCGTCAACGGCGTCACTTCGGTAGTCGCCGTCGTCGTCGGAATGTCCCTCATGTCGCGTCTGCCCAGGAAATCCATGCTGATCGCCGGCTTGATCGGCACGGCAACGTCCCTGCTGGCCATCGGTATCATCTCCATGGCGATCCCGGAAAGCATGCTCCGCGGCTATCTGGTGCTGCTGTTCATGGTGACGTTCCTCGCCTCGATGCAGTCCTGCATCGGCACGGTGACGTGGCTGACGATGGCCGAAATCTTCCCGCTGCACGTCCGCGGCATTGGCATGGGGATCTGTGTCTTCGTCCTGTGGATGATCAACTTCCTGATCGGGTTCTTCTTCCCGCAGATGGTGTCCTGGATCGGCGTCTCCGTGACCTTCTTCATCTTCGTGGCGATCCAACTGGCAGCCATCGTCTGGGTGAAGCGCGTGGTTCCGGAGACCCGGGGCAAGAGCCTCGAGGATCTGGAACACTTCTTCAAACAGGCGGCCGCCAAGCAATCCGTCACCGTATAGCGTTACCAACCACGTAGCCTGACAAAGCAGCAAGCCCCGCCCCCGGCATGACCCAACTAGCTAGCAGCAGGGGCCGTTATGAGCCTTCATAACGGCCCCTGCTGCGAGTCACTTGGGCTGTAGCGGGGGCGGGGCTTTCTGCGTTGATACGGTTGAAGCGGTTATCGCGTTAGACCGCGGCGTGCAGCCGGGGGAGGGCGTCGACGAGCGGCGCCAGTTCCGGCACTTCCTGAGCCTCGGCCAGCGCGCGCTCCAGGGTAGCGTCGTGGACCGGCCTGCTTTGCTCGAGCAGCGTGATGCCACTGGGCGTGAGCTCGGTATAGATCCCGCGGCGGTCATCCGCGCACAGGATCCGGGTCAGCAGCCCGCGGTCCTCCAGCCGGTTGACCAGGCGCGTGGTGGCGCTCGCGCTCAACGCCGTGGCGCGGGCCAGCTGCTGCATCCTCATGTGCCAGCCGTCCTGCCGGCTCAGCGCGTCCAGCACCGTGTACTCCACGACGGAGAGCTGCGCCTCGGCCTGCAGGGAGCGCTCCAGCTCGGCTTCGATCAGCCCGTGCAGGGCCGCGAGGGTCCGCCAGCCTTGCGCCCGGACCTCGACGGCGTCGTCCTTGATGCCCATCTGGTGAATCCCTTCAGCTAGCGTGCCCGGCGGGAGTGGTGCCAGGCACATCAAATAATAGTTGCTTGCGCGCTGTATCTGCTTGTGCAAGAATAAATAACGCGTCTGCAACTACTAGCTTACGCGTCATACCCCTTTCCGTACAGCTTTGTAAGGAGCACCCCCATGCCTGTTGGCCTGATAGCCCTAGCCCTCGGCGGGTTCGGCATCGGACTCACCGAGTTCGTCATCATGGGTCTGCTGCCGCAAGTGGCCGCAGACTTCCACGTCACCGAGGCCAACGCGGGCTGGCTCATCTCCGGCTACGCGCTCGCCGTCGTGGTCGGGGCGCTGGGCCTCACCGCGGCCGTGACGCGATTCGAACGCAAGCCCGTGCTGGCCGTGCTGATGGTGCTCTTCATCGCCGGCAACCTCGTCTCCGCGCTCGCCCCCGACTACCCGATCATGATGGCAGGGCGCATCCTTGCCGCGCTGTCGCACGGTGCGTTCTTCGGCATCGGAGCCGTGGTGGCCGCCAGCATGGTGGCGGCCGATAAGAAGGCCGGCGCGATCGCGATCATGTTCACCGGCCTGACGGCGGCCAATGTGCTGGGTGTCCCGTTCGGCACTATGCTGGGCCAGGCTGCGGGCTGGCGCGCCACGTTCTGGGCGATCACCGTCATTGGCGTCCTCGCCCTGGCGGGCATCCTCGCCCTGGTCCCGAAGACCGGCTCTGGAGAGACTGCGCCAGGAGGCCTGCGCAGCGAGCTCCGGGCCTTCCGGTCCGGCCAAGTCTGGCTTTCCATCCTGGTCACCATCCTGGGCTACGGCGGCATGTTCGGCGCCTTCACCTACATCGCGTTCACGCTCACGGAGGTCACCGGCTTCGCCGCCTCCACCGTGCCGTGGCTGCTGATCCTCTTCGGCGTCGGGCTCTTCATCGGCAACACCCTCGGCGGCAAGGCGGCCGACAAGAACGTGGACCGCACCCTGCTCGTGGTGTTGGCCGTGTTGGTGGTGGTGCTCGTGGTCTTCGCCCTGACCTCCGGCAACCAGCCGATGACTATTGCTTCCATGGTGCTGCTGGGCGGCTTCGGCTTCGCCACGGTCCCCGGGCTGCAGATGCGCGTCATGAAGTACGCCAGCAGTGCTCCCACCCTGGCCTCGGGCGCTAATATCGGTGCCTTCAACGTCGGCAACGCCCTCGGCGCCTGGCTGGGCGGCGTGACCATCACCGCCGGCCTCGGCTGCACCTCGCCGATCTGGGCCGGGGCCGGGATCACCGTGCTGGGCCTGGCGATCATGGTGTTCGCGGCAGCCGCTGCAAAGAAGCACGACGCCGGCCGGCCGGCCGCCGTCGACAGCTCCACGGCGGATGCCGCGACTGAGTTGCAGACGGCCTAACTGCCCGGCCTGTAGGCCTACTGGCCGAACGGCAGCCGCGGGTCCAGGTCCTGGCCCTCCCAGGTCTGGCGGATCCAGCCGTGGTGCGGGTCGTCGCTGATGAGCCAAGCGCGGACCGGGCCCGGGCCGGCCATGACGTTGAGGTAGTACATGTCGTAACCGGGGGCGGCCATGGCGGGCCCGTGCCAGCCGTAGGGCACCAGGACGACGTCGCCGGTGCGGACCTCGGCCGAAACGTCGATGGGCCGCTCGTCGGACGCGTAGACGCGCTGGTAGCCGATGGCGTCGTCGGCGCCCGGGCGCTGCGGCGCTCCCGGTGTGACCCGGGTTTCGAAGTAGTAAATCTCCTCGAGGTTCGTCTCGCCGTCCTTTTCCTCATCGTGCTTGTGCGGGGGATAGGAAGACCAGTTGCCGGCCGGGGTGAGGACCTCGCAAACGATGAAGCGGTCCGCTTCGAGTGCGGCGGGGGTCCCGAAATTGTGGACCTGGCGGGAGCAGTTGCCCGCTCCGCGCAGTTCCACCGGCGTCTCGGCGGCCGTGATGAGGCGGGTCGGGTAGGACGCTTTGGCCGGGGCGGTGGCAACCGCCACCCGTCCGCCGTCGGCCGAGGTGATCTTCACGGCCTTGCCTGTTCCCGTGTAGAGCACATCGCTGGGGCCGCTAAAGACGCTGTCCCGCCCGGCCAGCGGATACTCCTGCCCGTCCACGGTCCCCACGAAGGAGCCGTTGAGCGGCACCACGATGCGTTCCTCCGCTGCGGCGGCCAGTTCGACGGCGCCGCCGGCGGCCAGTGTGGCGACCTTCAGTCCGGTATGGGCCCAGCCCTCCACCTCCAATGAGGAATCGGATGTTCCGATGGAAATGTCCCACTTGCCTTGCGCGGCGGCGCCGAGCGGATAGACCCAGTTGGCCATGGAAGCTGCCCTTTCGTAGTCGCGCCGGAAGAAGGCGCGGGTGTGCGGGGTTGGAGATGGCGGTGCTCGCTGTTGAACGCCGGTGTCCGGACTGTGGTTCTCTCGACGCCGATGTCGGGGCGCCTAGGTCGGACCGCTTGTCTCACGGCGCCGGTTACGGAACGCCTATCTCTGAACTCTTATCTCTGAACCAGTGTCATTTCAAAGCTGTAGGAATCGGCCCTGTAGGCGTGGTGGCCGGTTTCCACCATCCGCCCGGTGTCATCCACAGCCGTGCGCTCCATGGTGACGAGGGCGGAGCCGGCGGTTGTTTCGAGCAGCGGCGCCTGGTAGTCGTTGGCGATCATGGCGCCGATCCGCTGGGAGGCGAGACGGAAATTCACGCCACCATTGCGCAGAATGCCGTAGAGGCCCTGCGATGCCAGGGATGCCTCGTCGATCGTGGTGATGTCGTCGCGCACCCAGTTCTCCATCAGGGCCAGCGGCTTGCCGCCTACTTTCCGGAGCCGGGTGAAGTGGTAGACCTTGGCGCCGGCGGGGAGCTGCAGCGCCTTCCGGATCGAGGCGTCTGCCTCTTCATGGGAGAAACTGAGCACGTCGGTGGTGGGTTTGCTGCCGCTGTTGCTCAAGTCGTCGTAGAGGCTGGAGAGTTCCAGCGGGCGGCGGACCTGGCTGGACACCACCTGGGTACCAACGCCGCGCTTGCGGACCAGGAGGCCGGAGCGGACCAGCTCATCCATGGCTTTGCGCATCGTGGGGCGCGACAGGTTCAGCTGGGCGGCCAGATCGATCTCATTTTCCAGCCGGCTGCCGGGCTCCAGCAGTCCGGTATGTATCGCGGCCTCGATGCCCTGGACCACTTGGTGGTACAGCGGTACCGGGGACGACCGGTCGATCCGCAGATTTAGTTGATTCGCCACTGGACGTGCTCCCTTGCGCTCCGCAGCGGCCGTGATAGCGGTCTGTCTGCGTTTGTCAGGCTCATGTTCGCTTGATAGGACATACTGCCTTTTTCTGATAGTAGCAGGGTGGACAAAGGGAGCCAAGGGCTGCCGTGGGGAGCCATGCGAGTGGGGGGCGCATTGTCAGCTTTGTGCTGGTCACGCCCGCGAAACCGGCGTTTCCATCGCGTAGCGTTACGTCAAAACATCCTAATGTCAGGACAAACTATTGACATCTGTGATTGAAGTCACCATGATCGGTTGTAGATGGCTCACAGACCGACGCGATGAAGCGGCCGGCGTGGCCCAGAATCGAAGGAGATTAATCGTGACCAAGTTCTCGTGGCGGAAAGCAGCCCTTGTGGCTGCCGTTGTACCCATGCTGGCCCTGAGCGCGTGTTCCAGCAGTGGCGGCAAGCCCGCGGATACAGGAAATGCGGCCGGTGGCGGCCAGGCCGTCTCGACGCCGCGGCTCAAAGTCGCCCTCATTACGCACGCAGCGGCTGGGGATACCTTCTGGGACATCGTTCGCAAGGGCGCTGAGGAGGCATCAGCGAAGGACAACGTCGAGCTCCTCTACACGTCCGATCCCGAAGCCGGGCGCCAGGCCCAGCTCGTCCAGCAGGCCATTGACCAGAAGGTTGACGGCATCGCTGTCACGCTCGCCACGCCGGACGCGCTCAAGGACGTCCTCAAGAAAGCCACCGACGCCGGGATCCCCATCGTAAGCCTCAACGCCGGCGAGGGTGTCTCCCAAGCTCTCGGTGCCTTCACCCACTTCGGTTCCAACGAACAACTCGCCGGCGAGGCCGTCGGCACCAGGCTCGCAGCGGAGGGCTACAAGCATCCCGTCTGCGTGATCCAGCAGCAGGGCCACGTGGGCCTTGAAGCCCGTTGCGCCGGCGTCAAAGCCAAGGTCCCCGGAACTGAAATCCTTTACGTCGACGGCAAGGACATGACCGCCGTCCAGTCCACCGCGACCGCCAAGCTCCAGGCCTCCAAGGACGCCGACGTCATCATCGGCCTCGGCGCCCCGATCACCCTCACGCTCCTCAAATCGGTCACGGATGCCGGCAGCTCAGCCAAGGTGGCAAGTTTCGACCTGAACGCGGAGCTCGCCCAGAAGATCGTCGACGGGGCAGTCCTCTTCACCGTGGACCAGCAGCCGTGGCTGCAGGGCTACATGTCCGTTGACGCGCTCTGGCAGAACAAGCGCGGCGGCTTCAAGCTCGGCGGCGGCCAGTCGGTCCTCACCGGCCCGAGCATCGTCGACAAGTCAAATGCGGCCGATGTCCTGACGTTCGCCAAGCAGGGTATCCGCTAACAGCCCGCTGGCCGGGCCGGCCGCTGGCCGGCCCGGCAGCAAGGAGAATCATCATGACCATCACCCAGACAAAGACAAAGTCGCCGGCGCCCGATGAGCGAGTCGCCAAGCGCAGTCCGTTCCAGAAACTGCTCGGACGTCCCGAGGTCGGTGCCCTCGTCGGGGCCATCGTCCTCTTCATCTTCTTCGCGTTGGTGTCCCCGACGTTCACCCAGCCCAACGCGCTGGCGACCATCCTGTACGGCTCCTCCACGATCGGCATCATGGCGGTCGGGGTGTCCTTGCTGATGATCGGCGGGGAGTTCGACCTCTCCACCGGTGTCGCCGTGATCTCCTCGGCGCTGACGGCGTCGCTGTTCAGCTGGTACTTCACCACGAACGTCTGGGTCGGTGTCGGCCTGGCCCTGGTGGTCTCGTTGTCCATCGGCTTCATCAACGGCTGGATCCTGATGAAGACCAAACTCCCATCCTTCATCGTGACCCTGGCGACCTTCCTGATGCTGACCGGCCTGAACCTGGGCCTGACCCGCCTGATCGGCGGCTCGGTGTCCTCGCCCTCGATCTCCTCCATGGACGGCTTCGCCTCGGCCCGGGCGGTGTTCGCCTCCTCCATCAACATCGGCGGCGTCGAGGTCAAGATCACCGTGTTCTACTGGTTCCTCCTCGTCGCGGTGGCCACCTGGGTGCTGATGCGGACCCGGGTCGGGAACTGGATCTTCGCCGTGGGCGGCGACGCGAACGCGGCCCGCGCCGTCGGTGTGCCGGTCAAGGCCACCAAGATCGGCCTGTTCATGGCAGTCGGGTTCTGTGCCTGGATCCTGGGCATGCACAACCTCTTCGCCTTCGACGCCGTGCAGTCCGGAGAGGGCGTGGGCAACGAGTTCCTCTACATCATCGCCGCGGTCATCGGCGGCTGCCTCCTCACCGGCGGCTACGGCTCGGCGATCGGCGGCGCGATCGGCGCGTTCATCTTCGGCATGGCCAACAAGGGCATCGTCTACGCGCAGTGGAACCCGGACTGGTTCAAGTTCTTCCTGGGCCTGATGCTGCTGCTGGCCACCATCGTCAACCTCATCGTCAAGCGCCGCGCGGAACTCAAGTAAAGGGGCACGGACAACAATGAACGCCAAAGAGATCGACCAGCAGACCCTGCTGCAGAACGAAAGAGACCCCCTCACCCACACCCCGGTGCACCTGCTCTCCCTCGACGGGATCGCCAAGCACTACGGCAACATCATCGCCCTGTCCGAGGTCACCATGGCCGTGGACAACGGCCGCGTCACCTGCGTGCTGGGCGACAACGGTGCGGGCAAGTCCACCCTGATCAAGATCATCGCCGGCCTGCACCAGCATGACGCCGGGATCCTGAAGGTCATGGGCGAGGAACGGAAATTCACCTCGCCCCGTGACGCCCTGGACGTCGGCATCGCCACGGTCTACCAGGACCTCGCCGTCGTGCCCCTGATGCCGATCTGGCGGAACTTCTTCCTCGGCTCGGAACTCACGTCCGGCTTCGGCCCGTTCAAGAGCATGGACGTCGAGAAGATGAAGGAGATCACGCTCAAGGAACTCGCCGCGATGGGCATCGACCTGCGCGACGTCGAGCAGCCCATCGGCCAGCTCTCCGGCGGTGAACGCCAGTGCGTCGCGATCGCCCGGGCCGTGTACTTCGGCGCGAAGGTCCTGATCCTGGACGAGCCCACCGCCGCCCTAGGCGTGAAGCAGTCCGGCGTCGTGCTCCGCTACATCCTGCAAGCCCGCGACCGCGGCCTCGGTGTCATCTTCATCACCCACAACCCGCACCACGCCTTCCCCGTCGGTGACCGCTTCCTGCTGCTCAAGCGCGGCAAATCGATCGGCTACTACGACAAGAAAGACATCACCCTCGACGAACTCACCGCCCAGATGGCCGGCGGCGCCGAACTCGCCGAACTCGCCCACGAACTCGAACAACTCGGCGGCCACGGCGACGTCGTCAAAGAAGTCCAGGGCGAAGTCGCCGAAGTGGCTCAGACGACCGGCAAGACCTACGGATAACGGCCATCCCCACGCTGGAAGGCCTGGGACGTTCCGGGCAGCATCCACCGTGCCCGCACTACACACGAGAGTAGAAGTATGAAAGACGTAATCCTGGGGCTCGTCGGAGTTGGGCGGATCGGCGTCATGCACGCCAACAACATCGCCGCCCTCAACGAGGTCCTGAACCCGCAGGGGATCCGTGTCCTTCTCCGGCTCACGGACGTCGCAGAAGATCATGCCCGGACCGTGGCATCCGGTCTCGGCGCCGAATTCCTGCCGTCGGTCGAGACACTCCTTGCCTCCGGGGTGGACGGCCTCGTCATCGCCACCGGAACCGGAACCCACCCCGAGCTCATCAAAGCCGGCGTGGACGCCGGGATCCCGGTGTTCTGCGAAAAGCCTGTGGCCCTGAACGTGGACGACGCCCTGCCGGTGCTCGATTACATCCGGGAGCGCAACGGCGTGGTGCAGATCGGGCATCAGCGCCGGTTCGACGCCGGCTACCTTGAGGCCCGCCGCGCCTACCAGGCCGGCGAGCTGGGCTGGATCCATTCCCTCCGCGCCGTCACGTGCGACATGACGCCGCCCCCGGTCGAATTCCTGGCCAGCTCAGGCGGCCTGTTCCGGGACTGCTCGGTCCACGATTTCGACATCCTGCGCTGGCTCACCGGCCGCGAAATCGTCGAGGTCTACGCCAAGGGCTCCAACAACGGGGATCCGGCGATCGGCGAAGCCGGCGATGTGGACACCGCCCTCGCGCTGGTGACGTTCGACGACGGCACCGTGGGCACGGTCTCCGCGACCCGCTACAACGGGGCAGGTCACGACGTCCGGCTCGAAATCCAGGGTTCCCGCAGTTCGCTGATGGTGGGCCTGGACGACAAGACGGCGATGGCCTCCGCCGAAGCTGGGACTACCTTCCCCTCCGGGAAGCCCCACCAGACGTTTGCCGAACGGTTCGACCAGGCGTACCGCTCCGAGATGGAGGCCTTCGTCGAACTGATCCTTGGTCGCCGGGACAACCCCTGCACCCCGGAAGATGCCGTGGCGGCGTCCCGGGTGGCGGACGCGGCCCAGGAATCCCTGGCCGCAGGTGTCCCGGTCAAGGTGGCGGTGAGCGTCGTTAGCTGACCGGCGCCCCGTGCGGGACCCCTGGTCCGTAAGGAACTGAACTAAACGGAACCCCCGGGGCCCATTGAACTGGCCCCGGGGGTTCTGTTGTCTCCCTTAGGGCCGGTTCCGGCACACCTCGACGAAGGCCCGGAACGGTGCCAGCCGCTCCGCCGCAGAAAGTTCCAATGCCTCGGGATGCCACTGCACCGACGCCACCCAGCGGTCCGGATGCTCCAGCGCTTCAACGGTCCCGTCCTCGGCGACGGCCGTCACCCGCAGTGCTCCGGCCACCCGGGCCACGGCCTGATGGTGGCCCGAGGCGATCTTCACCGTCACGGCACCGGATCCGCCGCCGTAGAGGGCTGCCACCTTGGAGCCGGCCTGGACCGCTACCTCGTGCCAGGCCCACGGACCGGCCCCGTGTGCCGGCGCGGGCTCGCGGTGCGCCACCGTCCCCGGAGCCATGTCCTGGATGAGGGTCCCACCATAGAGGACATTGAGCAGCTGATGCCCCCTGCAGATGCCCAATAGCGGCAGGCCGGCGTCGATCGCCTGCCGCGCCACCTCCGCGTCCAGCTCGTCCTGGGCATGATTGACGTCGTAACAGACTCCGCTTCGCTCCTCGCCGTACAGGCCGGGGTCGAGGTCGCCGCCGCCGGGAAGCACGACGCCGTCGAGAGACTCCAGCGCAGCCCCGAGGCCGCCGTCGAGAGACTCCAGCGCAGCCCCGAGGCCGCCGTCGTCGCTCACCGCAGCGGTGAGCAGCACCGGTTCGCCGCCGCCCTCACGCAACAGCTCCACGATGTATTCGAACAATGCGTTGGCTTCCGCCACCCGCGGGTCGGGATCGGATGAGCTGGTGAGGCGGACAGGAACGCCGATGCGCGGCCGGTTGCCCGGGGTGCTGCGGAAAATCTGCATGCCTCATTCTGCAACACCATCCCCGGACTAGGATTGCCAGATGAAAGCCCGCTATCTCGTGTCCCGCAGCCGGTTCATCGCGGCCGCCCCGGATGCCATCTTCGACGTGCTCGCCACGCCCGCCCTGCACAGCGCGATCGACGGCTCGGACACCGTGAAGGGAGCCCAGCCGCGCGGGCCCGAACGGCTCTACCTCGGCGCCAAGTTCGGCATGCAAATGAGGATGCGGGTGAACTACAAGATCCTGAACAGGGTCTGCGAGTTCGAGGAAGGCCACCGGATCGCCTGGCGGCACTTCTACGGCCACGTGTGGCGTTACCTGCTCGAACCGTCCACGGGTCCGGACGGCACCGCCGGCACCCTCGTCACGGAGCAGTGGGACGCGCGGCGGGTCCGCGGCAAGAGCCTGCTCCGGTTGGCCGGCTACCTTCGCCGCCATCCGGTCAACCTGGAACGGACGCTGGCCAAGCTCGACGCCTACATGGCTGCGCGGTGACTTGGGGCACGCAGGGACTTGGGTAATGTGGATGGAAGCACGAGCCGCGACTGAAGGTGGGAACTGGGATGGGCCGCAGGACACTGGTCGACGATCTCGTCGACGGCCTGCTGACCGAGATCCTCGACGGAAAGCTCCCGCCCCACACTGCGATTCCGCCGGAAGCCGACATCGCCAAGGCCTACGGTGTCAGCAGGCTGACCGTGCGTGAAGCCCTCAAGGCGCTCCGCGCGCAAAACATTCTCTATGTGAAGGCCGGCCGGGGAACCTTCGTCAATCCCACGGACAACTGGACCGGCCTCGACGCGATCTTCAGGGCGGCCTCGCACGGCAATGCGGCCGAGCAGGTCTCCGTGGGGCTGATCGAGATGCGCCGCATGGTGGAAACCGGGGCGGCCGCACTCGCCGCCACGCGCTATACCCCGGAGCACGCCGAGCGGATGCGCGAGTGCATCGAGGACATGAAGCGCTCCCACGAGTCCGGCGACCTGGACCGCTTCGTGGAAGCGGATATCGGATTCCACGACGCCGTCCTGAGGGCCTCCGGCAACCCCTTTGTCCGTGCCCTCTTCGCCCAGCTGGGCCAGCTGCTGTACATGACCCGACGCGAAACATCCGCCGTCGACGTGATCCAGCAGCACGCCATCGATTACCACCAGAGAGTCCTGGATGGCATCCTCAGCGGCGACGCGGAGCGCTCGCGGCAGGCGATGGATGCGCACATGGACCAGACTAACGCGGACTACGAACGCTACGTCCGGGGCGCCAAGTCCTGACGCCCGCCTGCGGACTCTTCGCCTGATCCAACAGACTCTTGACGTAATCCGGATCACATTCTAAGCTCGTGCCTAGTTCTTGAGTCAGATGTCTGACATCTGACTCAAAGGTTGATCCTGATTCCGCAGTCGCAGCTGCGGACAGGACCTCTCCCACATACCCACGAATCCCTACGCGGCAAAGCTGCCGGAGGGAACCGCACGTAAGAAGGTCGATGATGACTCTATTAGCCCCCAAGTCCTCCGGACTCGGCGAACTGGGTGACCGCACGCTCCGCAAGGTCCGCCGCCGCGTCATGCCCCTGATTGTCCTGCTCTACTTCGTTGCCTATCTGGACCGCAACAACGTCGGATTCGCCAAACTCACCATGAGCGAGGACATCGGCCTGAACTCCGCTGCCTACGGCCTTGGCGCCGGCATCTTCTTCCTCGGTTACGCACTCCTCGAGGTTCCCAGCAACGCGGGCATGTACCGGTTCGGGGCCCGGAAGTGGTTGGCCCGCATCCTCATCACGTGGGGCCTCTTCGCCACCGCCATGTGCCTGGTGAACGGCGAAAGCACCTACTACATCGTCCGGTTCCTGCTGGGCGCCGCCGAGGCCGGATTCTTCCCGGCGATCCTGTTCTACCTGACGCTATGGTTCCCCGCTGCGCAGCGCGTGACCGTGCTGGGCATCTTCATCCTCGCCCAGCCCGTCTCCAACGCGCTCGGCGCCCCGGTATCCGGGCTCCTCCTGCAGCTGGACGGCGTCATGGGCCTCCAAGGCTGGCAGTGGCTCTACATCATCGAAGGCATCCCGGCGATCCTCCTCGGCGTCCTGACGCCCCTCCTCATGACGGACCGCCCGCGGGACGCCAAATGGCTTGAGACTGACGAGCGCAACTGGCTGTCCGCCACCATGGACGCCGAACTGGCGGCCAAGTCCCAGTCCGGAAAGCACAACTTCCTGGCCGGGCTCAAGGACAAGCGCACTCTGGTCTACTCCGCCCTGTACTTCGGCCTGGTGTGCGGAATCTACGGCCTGGGCCTGTGGATGCCCACCATCGTCGCGGCCCTCGGCAAGTTCTCCACGGCCGAGGTGGGATTCATCGTCTTTATCCCCTATGCCGTGGCCGCAGTTTTCGTCTACTTCTGGAGCAAGCGCGCCGACCGGACCGGCAAGCGTGCCTGGCACTCCGCGGTCAGCATGGTGCTCGCGGGCGTGGGACTTCTGGCCGCCGGCTACCTGTTGCCGGTCAACCCTGTCCTCGCGATGATCGGCCTGACGGTCTCGGCCATGGGGATCTACGGGGCCATCGCCCCGTTCCTCTCGATGCCCTCCGCGGCGCTGACCGGCGCGGCTGCCGCTTCCGGCCTCGCCCTGGTGAACTCCCTCGGAAACCTCGGCGGCTTCATCTCCCCGTACGCCGTCGGCCTCCTCAAGGACGCCACTGGCAGCAACCAGAGCGGACTGCTGTTCCTCTCCCTCTGCCTGTGCCTCACCGCCGCGGCCACGTACCTCTACGCCCGCAAGCGCCCCGAAGGTGACGCCGCCCTTGACCCCGCCGTCGCAGCGGCGGCCGCCGTCGACCAAGCCAAAGTCTCCTAACCCCGAACTCCCAGAAGGAACCGTCGTCATGACATCAATTACCCCTTTCCCGACTGAACGCACCGTGGTCCTGACCGGCGCCGCCTCGGCCCGCGGCATCGGCCGCGCCGCCGCCGACCGCCTGGCCAGCGAGGGCTGGTCCATTGCGATCCTGGACATCAATGCCGAGGACGCTGCCGCAGCTGCCGCCGAAATCGGCTCCAACCGCGCGGTCAAGGCCATCGGCGTCGGCGCGGACGTTTCCGACGCCGCATCGGTAGACCGGGCTATCACGGAGATCGAAGGCTCGCTGCCCCCGATCGTTGCCCTGGCCAACCTGGCCGGCATCAGCTCCCCGACGCCGTTCATGGAGACCACGGTCGAAGAATGGGACAAGGTCTTCGCCATCAACATGCGCGGATCCTTCATCGTCTCCCAGCGGGTACTCAAGGGCATGATCGAGCGCAGGCTCGGCAGGATTGTGAGCATCTCGTCGATTTCGGCACAGCGGGGCGGCGGCACGTACTCCAAGGTCGCCTACAGCGCATCCAAGGCCGGCATCATCGGATTCACCCGCGCCCTGGCCCGCGAGGTGGGCGAATTCGGGGTCACCGTCAACGCCATCGCCCCCGGCCCCATCGACACCGACATCATGGGCGGCACGCTGAGCGAGGAACGCAAGGCCCAGATGTCCGAGGGCATCATGATGGGACGGGTCGGCAGCCGCGAGGAAGTGGCGGCCCTCATCGCCTTCCTGCTCGGCCCGGACGCCGGCTACATCACCGCGGCCACCTACGACATCAACGGCGGCCTCCAGGTCTCCTGACCGTTCCCCACCCTCCCAACCTCCCCGTTGCGCTATCACTTGTGGCCCTTAAAACCCCGGAATGGCCGCCACAAGTGATAGCGCAACGGGGGGAGGGAGGGGCCGGCCACGGTCTAGGCTGGCTCCATGAGCGCCGCCCGCAGCCTGCACCCCAGCCCCCGCACCCTGGAGGTCGAGAGCCTGGCCGGCTTCGACCGGCTTGTCGCCGCCGGGGCGCGCAGCATGCACGGATGGCATGTCCAGTCGCTGGACCTGCGGGGCCGCCGGCATCAGCTCGAGGTGCTGGACGTGCAGGGTGCGATTTTCCTGGGCTGCACGTTCGACGGCGGCGTAGAGGATTCGCTGCGCAACCGGGGGGCCCTGCTCTTTCCGCGGCTCGAGGCCGTGCCGTTCAACCCCTACCGCGGCAAGCTGTACACGCCGCAGGAACTGTATGCCGGCATCAACACGTCACGCTATGAGGACACTCTCGACGCGCGGATCTACCAGTGGAGCATCCGACCGGGCCAGCGCCACCGCCTCGATGCCACCCTGGCCGCGGCCCTGCATGACCACTCGATCGGCGATGCCCTCGACGAGCTGACCCGCTCGGACTTCTGCGCGGGCCGCACGATGGTGGGCGTCATGGGCGGGCACGCTGCCCGCCGCGGCACGGCCCTCTTCGAAGAAGCCGCGCTGCTGGGCCGGCTGCTGGCCCGGAACAACCGGGTGGTTGCCACCGGCGGCGGCCCCGGGACCATGGAGGCCGCCAACCTGGGCGCCTTCCTCAGCGAAGCCCCGGAGCAGGACTTCCGGCAGGCCCTGGCCGACCTCGCTGCGGTGCCGGCCTTCCGCCCCTCGGTGTCCTCCTGGGCACGGGCGGCCGCCGCCGTCGTCGAACGCCATCCGGAGGGAACGCCGTCGCTGGGAATTCCCACGTGGTACTACGGACATGAGCCGCCCAACTTCTTCGCCACGCACGTGGCCAAATACTTCGCGAATGCCATCAGGGAAGCGATCCTGCTCGAGCTCTGCAACGGCGGCATCGTGTTCCTGCCGGGCTCCGGCGGCACGGTGCAGGAGATCTTCCAGGACGCCTGCGAGAACTACTACGGCGCCCCCGAAACCATCACCCCCATGGTCCTGGTCGGGGAGGAACACTGGCTGCGGCGGTTCCCGGCATGGCCGCTCCTGCAGAGCCTGGCCTCCGGCCGCCGCATGGAAGGGCGGATCTTCCTGGTCGACACCGTGGAGGAAGCGCTCGACGCGCTGGCGCGCTAGCTGTCCTGTGCCATCGGGTTAGAGGTCTTTGCGGCACTGGGCGTGGCCGAGCTCGTACAGCCCGTTCAGGTCGCCGGCGGCAAGCCCGTCGGGGGTTCCAATCTCCGGATACATCAGCTGGGCAGGGTCATTGACGTGTTCCAGGCCCATGACATGGCCGAGTTCGTGCAGGATCACCGCCGTGGCATACGACGCCCCGTCGGACCGGCCCAAGTCTTCCGTGATTTGCGGGGCATCCAGTTCGAGGCTGCCGGTGACGAAGCTCTTGGGACCGTCGCCGAAACTGAAGTGGGTGCTGCCGCCCGTGCCGATCACCGGGCCCTTGAGCTGCGGGGCCTGTTCCGGTGTGGTCCAGGCAATCAGCAGCGGCGCCCACCTGTCCCCGTAGACGTCCTTCTGGTATGGCGCACGGTTTGGCGAGGGGAGCTCGCCCGTGGGGCCGTCATTGATGAACTTAATCCCGGTGGCCTCCGAGATGGTCCGGATGGAGTCGTCCACGAGCCGTTCGGACCCCTGTGGAGCCAGAGCGGCATTGACCACATAGTGCAGCGGCCGGCACGGCGAGTAGCCCACCGGGCTGCCGTCCTCGTTCGTGGCGAGGAACTTGTAGGAGGTGCTGGCGACTTCCGGTTTCCGGGCCGAGCCGAGGGGTTTGTCCTGTTCCTCGAGCCCGGGCGGGGGAGTGTCCGTCCGGGACTCTTCGGCCGGAACAGCAGGTTGGCCCGACACCTGGCCGGTCCGCGGCGCCGGCTGCACGTCAGCGCCCTGGCTGTGGCCTGCATTCTGCCCTGCGTTGTGCCCTGTGCCGCGCGAGACCTCGAAGAGCCCCGTAAACCCGGGATCGCCGTAGATGAGTCCGGCCGCGAGGAACGCCGCACCGGCGATCATGGCAGCGGCGACCAGGTTCCTGACAACCCGCAATGCCGTTGCGGGCCGGCTGTGCTGCGGCCCGCGGTCCCGAAATTCAGGACCGTCCACTAGCCCACCACGGCGCCAAAGACCATGCCCAGCAGGTACGTCACGCCCGCGGCGCCCATGCCGATGCCCAGCTGGCGCAGGCCGCGGGTGGTCGGGGACGTGCCGGACAGCAGACCTACGACGCCGCCGGTAAGCAGCAGCGCCAAGCCGACCAGGGTCGCGGAAACCACCAGCGCGGCTATTCCCGTCATGCCCAGCAGGAAGGGGATGATGGGCACGATCGCGCCGGAGGCGAAGAAGCAGAAGCTCGACGCCGCTGCTCCCCAGGCCGTGCCGACAGCCTCATGCTGGTCCTCGGCATCCGGCAGTTCCGGCTGCAGGGACAGGCTCGGATCGCAGTCGCAGTCCAGCAGGCCCATGCGCTCGGCGACGCGGTGCTCGGCGGCCTCCCGGGACATGCCGCGGGCCAGGTACACGAGCAGGAGTTCGTTGTGCTCGATGTCCAGCAACGGCGCCGCCGCCAAGGTGATCTGGGTGGGCCGGGTCGCGGCAAGGAGCTCCCGCTGCGACCGGACGGAAATAAACTCGCCGGCACCCATGGACAGCGCACCGGCCAGCAGCCCGGCGACACCGCTGAGGAGGACCACCTGGCTTCCAACGCCCGAGGCCGCCATGCCCATGACGAGGGACAGGTTGCTGACCAGCCCGTCGTTGGCGCCGAAGACGGCGGCCCGGAAGGTTCCGGCCAGGCGGTTGCGGCCCCGGGTGGCCAGTCCGCGGACCACTTCCTCGTGGATCTGCTCGTCGGCGACCATTGCCGGCGTGGCAGAGGGGTCGTTGGCGTAGGGGGAGCGGCTCTCCGCGCGCTGGGCCAGGGCCAGGACGAAGACCGAGCCGAAGTGCCGGGCCAGGAAGCCAAGGAACCGGCTCCGGAGCGAGGCATGCCGGTCCTTGCCGGCGTGTTCGCCCAGCAGCTGAAGCCAGTGGGCCTCGTGGCGGCCCTCGGCCTCGGCCAGCGCGAGCAGGATGGCACGTTCCTCGCCGCTGCGGTTCTGCGCCAGATCGCGGTAGACGGATGCCTCGGCGCGTTCATCGGCGAGGTACTGCCGCCAGCGTTTGATGTCCGCGGTGCTCGGAGTTGCGGTTGGTGCGGGGCTGGGTGTCGAGGCCTGCGGCGGCGCGGGGCGCGGGTCCGTGTGGCCGCGGTCCGAAGAATCCTGTGTCGGGTGGGGCTGCTGGGAATCGTTGTGGTCCGATTCGGTGTACTGAGACACGAAAAACTCCTGGGTTTGGTCGGGCATGGTCCGGCCCCATTGCGACTCCAGAGTACCCCGTAATTCCGAGCTTTTCCGGCTGGCAATCCTTAGCGGAAAGTTTCGGGAAGCCGTAACCGGCGAGCAGTGGCGGGGCTGCCCGCAGATAGTTTCCGCCAACGATTGCGGGCCCTTGACCGCCCGGGTTCACGGTGTTCGAATGAAACCCAGGGCGGGCCCTCCGGGGCCCTTGCCGCCACCCCTGTCACACGGAGGTTGCACCATGGACAGCACCGGATCACCCATCCCGCCGGCCCGGGACTCCCTCGAGTCCGATCCCGCTTACGACTACGCCGAGGACGCGCCCGTGAGTGATGGCGCGGAGACCGAGGAGGAGGAGCTTCTGGAGGAGGCGGACCGGCTCGTTCCCTTGGACAGGGAGGATTTCCTGGGCGAGGAGAAACCGGTAGTGCCCCTCGAAGGGGAAGAATTCCTTGAACCCGAGGAAAACGAGTGATTCTCCCACCCGCTTGATGGTTCACTAAACAACGATCCAACAAACGACGACGG